>NZ_JFAO01000002.1:0-136001 GCF_006408945.1 Bifidobacterium sp. UTBIF-78 | reverse complement strand
GGAAATGCAAAATAGCCGATTCTGCATTTGCGCCCCGCCACCCCACATCTCGAACAGCATCTCGAACAGCATCACGCACAGCATCGCGGTACGGCCGTCCACCAGGAAATCAAGACGACAACGCCTTCAAACAGAACGAACGACGATTCCATCGGCGCAAACACGGCCGTTACGGGTAGGCTTGAAGGCAGGCATTCAAGGTGGAGGATTTCATGCGGATTGTGGCGGAGAAGGGGCTGCTGGCGGCAATAAGCCTGCTGCTGGCGCTGAACCTTCATACGCAGACCGATGCCACGCTGGTCGCCGCACTGCTGGCCGCGGTCTGCGCCACAAGCGTTGCCGAATGGCTTGCCGCGAGCCGGTGGGGGTGGTTGCCGTCCGTGGCATTCGCACTGGCCGCCGTGTTCCTTCCCCTATGGCGCGCGTTTCTGCCGCTCGTCGCCTATGATGCGGGGCGCATGCCACCGGCACCGCCTCGCTCTGATTCCATCATTCCCGAACCGGACACGTCGAGGCACCATGCCATGGCAACCGATATGACTGAACCGGCCAAATCACGCTCGTCGTACGGCCTGGCCATCCAGATGAAAAGGTCCGTGAACCGTCTGATGCCGCTTGCACGATGGATGTGGGCCGCCCCGTTGGCGGCCGCGCTGACGGGCACGGGCACGGGCGCGCTGGCGGGCGCCAGCACCAATCATGCGAATGCCGGCACGTCGGCGTTCACGATGCTCTCCGGCGAGGACCACCCGATGATGTCGGTGGCGTTCCTCGCACTGCTCACATGCGTCGGCTTCGCATGGGGCGCCGATTCCCGGCGCGCAACGTCGCTGGCACGTCAGGTGCGGCATCTGCGGGACAGCACGCGCGAATCCACGCGCACGCATCGCCTGCGGCTTGCGGATGTCGCCGAGGAGCGCGCACAGGCAGTGCGGATGGCCACGCTTGGCGAACGCACACGCATCGCCCGCGAAATCCACGACAATGTGGGACATCTGCTCACGCGCGCGATAATGCAGGCGCAGGCGGGGCGCGCGGTGGCCGACGCGACCGGCGACGCCGTGGCCGCCCAGGAATTCGACTCGTTGGGCGGAACGCTGCACGACGCGATGACGATGGTGCGCAGGTCCGTGCATGACCTGGAGGATGACGGCACCGATTTCGCCGCGCAGATCGGGGACGCGGCCCGCTCGTTCGACGGCGTCTCCCCCGGCTTCTCGGTGCGGCTGACAAGCGATATCGATTCGGCTCCGGCACCGGTGACGCGTTGTTTCGCCACGGTGATCCGCGAGGCGTTGTCCAATGTGGTGCATCACAGCGAGGCGCGTGAGGCGACCGTGACATTGCGTGATATGCCCGCGCTGTGGCAGCTGGTCGTGCAGGACCCCGGCCCGGTCGCGCAGGATGACGGCCTCGCTGACGGCTTCGCGACGGGACGGCGTGCGGCCGGTTTGAAAGGTCCGAACCTGTCCGGCTCCGTTGGAGCGTCTTCCGGCGCGTCGCCCGATGAATCCCAACGCGGCATGGGCTTGGCGGACATCGAATCGAGAGCGCGGGCGTTGGGCGGCACCTCGCTGTGTGGCCCGTACGGCACCGGCTGGCGGGTGTTCGTCTCGATACCGAAGGCCCGGTGGCGCTCGGCGACGGACAAGCAAGGTACACAAGACACGCAAGGCGCACGTATCATCACAGCGAGGCAATCGAGGGCATCATGAGCATTGCAATCGTGGACGACGACCCCATCGTCTGCCAGTCATTGGCGACCATTCTCACCACAACCGGCGCGGCCGAGGTGCTGTGGACCGCGCATGACGGCGAGACGGCCGTCGGAAGGTATTTCGAAACGCCCTCCAGCCGGCCGGATGTGCTGCTCATCGACATCCAGATGCCCGGCAAGGACGGTCTGGCCGCCGCGAAGGAGATCCTCAGGAAGGACCCGGCGGCGCGCATCCTGTTCCTCACCACGTTCGCGGACCGCTCGTACATCGCGCAGGCGATGGCGTTGGGCGCGAAAGGCTACCTCATCAAGCAGGACGTGGCAGCAGTCGGCCCGGCGATTCAGGCGGTGATGGCCGGTCAGGTGGTGATGGGTGCCGAGGTACTCGGCAAACTGACCGGCCCCGCCGCAGTCGGTGGCGAGCCGGGCGGTCGGCCCTCCACCGGTTTCCGGCCCGGAGCTTCCGGCCTCTCCGACGTCTCCGGTCATCTCGACAACCGGGACGATCACGGCATCTCCGGCAACCGGACGGGCTACGGCCCAACAATCCACAGTCCGATGGCCGACGACGCCCAGTCCGTCGAAGAGACGCTCAACGAACGTGAACGGGACATCGCCGCGCTAGTGGCCGAAGGGCTCGATAACCGCGACATCGCACACAGGCTGTATTTGAGCGAGGGCACCGTACGCAACCGCATCAGCGCGATGCTCGACAAACTCGGTCTCACCAATCGCACGCAGCTCGCGATCCTGTGGATCAACACGCACCGGTAGCGGGATGCATAAGCCCCGCTGCGGTAGGACCGCACGCCATCATGTCCGCGTTGAATTGCGAGTGGACTCCTAAATCCCTCTGTGGTAGTGGTCCATCTTTTAAATAATTGAGGGGCTTCAGCTTTTTCTATCCCCAGTCGGCTTCGATGACAGCCCCCTCTTCAGAGAGGGCCGATACCACTCAGACAATTGGGAGACAGACCAGTAGGGCCGTGCCGAGAGAGAACCATGAATCCCACCGGAACCCCACATCCGAGCCACCGCGTTCTTCGCTGCACGCGCAGCGGCTGGGGGAAGAGCCCGTGCCTGGCTCCTCGCCAGTGCATCCTCCGGCGCGCCGATGATGGCACAGTGGCGGAACAGGGCGGCGTATATGCGCCACATATTCATCTGCGCGCCGACAACTCCTTACCGGCATATCCGTTCTCTGCCGGGCGGATATGAGAAAATGGACACGCTGTCAACAGGAAGGCGTGCAAATGGTCGTCAATGAGGCAATGAGGCATGAACTGCCCGATTGGGTGAAGTACGGCGTGTTCTGGCATGTGTACCCGCTGGGATTCTGCGGCGCGGATATCCGGCCGTCCGGCCCGCGCGAGTTCCATGGTCGCGGTCTTGACGCGATGGTCGACTGGCTCGGCTATGCGCGCGACCTCGGCGCGTCGGGACTGTTGCTGGGCCCGATCTTCGAATCCGACACGCATGGGTACGACACGCTCGACCACATGCATGTGGATGTGCGGCTCGGCGGCGATCCGGCGTTCGACCGTCTCGCGGAGGCCTGCCGGGATATGGGACTGTCGATGGTGCTGGATGGCGTGTTCAACCACGTCTCGCGCAACCATCCGGCGGTGCGTGCCGCGCTCGACGAGGCCCGCGGCAGCCTCTCCCCCGATGACGAACCGTGGCGAGGGCTGGTCAAGGCCCGAGTCAACGACGATGGGACACCTACGCTGGATGTGTTCGAGGGCCATGACCGGCTCGTCAATCTCAATCACGATGATGAGCGCACGGTGCGCTATGTGGCCCATGTGATGAACCACTGGCTCGACCGGGGCGCCACGGGCTGGCGTCTCGACGCCGCATACGCCGTGCCGACCTCGTTCTGGGCCCGCGTGCTGCCGCATGTCAGGGCCGCGCATCCGTACTCGTGGATCTTCGGCGAGGTGATTCACGGCGACTATCCGCGCATCGTAGAGGAATCCACCATGGATTCGGTCACACAGTACGAGCTGTGGAAGTCGATCCAGCATGCGCTCGAGACGGACAACTTCTTCGAGCTGGACTGGAATCTCAAGCGGCACAACGCCTTCCTGGATTCCTTCGTGCCGCAGACGTTCATCGGCAATCACGACGTGACGCGCATCGCCTCGCAGATCGGACCGGCAAAGGCCGCGCTCGCCTTGGCGGTGCTGATGACGGTGGGCGGCGTGCCATCCATCTACTACGGCGACGAGCAGGGGTATGTGGGCGTCAAACAGGAGCGCTTCGGCGGCGACGATGACATCCGCCCGAAGTTCCCCGACTCCCCCGACCAGCTGTCTCGCCTCGGCGAACCCATCTACCGGATGCATCAGGCACTGATCGCCCTGCGGCGGCGCAACCCGTGGCTGCTTGACGCGCGCACCGAGGCAATCGAACTGGAAAACAAGCGATTCGTCTACCGTTCCGTCAGCGTCGACGGACGGCATGCGCTGACCGTGGCGCTCAGCGTGGAGGAATCCCCCACCTTCACCATCACCGATGCCGACGGCACCGTGCTGTACCGGTACTGAGCGCGGCGTTTAGGAGACGGTAATTGCCATAGTGGCTCTCCTCTGAGGGCTGTCAGCGACACTCGGCCGGGGATATCCTGGCAAATATGGCTCCCCTCTCTGAGGGGAGCTGTCGAACGGAGTGAGACTGAGGGGAGTCCTCGGATGACCGGGCTCCCCTCAGTCAGCTTCGTTGACAGCTCCCCTCAGAGAGGGGAGCCACTATGGGCTCGGAACTTCAACGAGTGGAACCTACACCATTCAATCCCACAAAGGGAGCCGTCACGTCTTACCGGCGTCCGGAACGGGTGCCGCCCATGCGGAAGGGCGCACGCGTCTTGGCATGATGACGGCGATGCGGCGCCTCGGTGGTGCCGTATTTGGCCATCATGCGGCGATCGTGTCGCTTGGCGGCCTCACCGCGCTCATCACTGATGATACGGTTCTCGTTCCTGCGATGGATGCGCTTACCACCGCTGCCCTGCCGGCGATCATCATTGCGACGGGACGAGCCGAAACGGTCCGATTCCCGGCGATCAGCGCCGTTACCGCGATTGCCATCGAACCGACCGTCCCCGTAATGGTTGACGCCACGACGAGCGGCATCACGCTTGGAAACGCGGTGACCGTCCTCACGACGCTCACCACCGTCCGCACGACGGTTGTCGGCCTTCGGACGGCCGCCACGACGCTCTTCGGGATGCTCGAACAGATAGTCACGGCGTTCGGCGGCCGGGTCGCTCATCCCGGCGCGACGCTCGGCGCGGTTCTTGATACGGGGTTCCGTGTCACGACTCGTTTCGCGACGCGTCGCACGCTCGTCGTCACGCTGCGGCCTGCCACTCCCCTTGGCCGCGTTCCCGGAACCATGCCCGGCACTGCGGCCGGCCGTATCCATGGCACCGGAGTCCATCGACATGGCCTCGCCCGCCGTGGCGCGCTCAAGCCGTTCGGCCGCACGACGGCGACGACGGTCCTTCTTGCGCGCGTTGCGTTCCTGAACGTCCTGCTCGCTCAGCGCGGCACGAACGGAACCGCCGCGGCCGGTCTTCCTGCCGCCGTTGCGGCCACCGCCCACCGGCTGCGACTGGTCAAGGCTCCAGTTCTGGACCAGCGGGGCCGTCTCGCCCACCAATTCCAGCACTTCAGGAGATTCGTGGGTCACGGCCACCGGCTGCACCTTGATGCCGGCGAACCGGAGGGTCCTGCGGGCCTCACGGCGCTGTTCGGGCAGCACAAGCGTCACCACGTCGCCTGCGCGACCAGCGCGCGCGGTACGGCCCGACCGGTGCAGGAAGGACTTCGGATCATCCGGCGGCTCGACCTGCACCACCAGCTCCACGCCGCTCACGTCGATGCCGCGGGCGGCCACATCGGTGGCGACCATCACATGCACGTCGCCGGATTCGAACGCCGCGAGATTGCGGTCGCGCTGGTTCTGATTGAGGTTGCCGTGCAGTTCGGCGGCGGGGATGCCGTTCTGGATAAGGTTCTTGGCCAGCTTCTTGGCCTGGAACTTGGTGCGCGTGAACAGGATGCGCTGGCCCAAGCCGGAGGCGAGCGTGCGCACGAGCTCATGCTTGTCGGCGTGGGTGATTTCGAACACATGCTGGGTCATGAGGTCGGGCTCGGCGGTGGCGGAGTCGACGCTGTGCACCTTGGGATCGTGCAGGAAGTCGTTGACCACCTCGTCCACGCCGTGGTCGAGCGTGGCGGAAAACAGCATGTGCTGCGCGTCGAAACGGACCTGTTCGAGCAGGCGCTTGACCGGCGGCAGGAAGCCCATGTCCGCCATCTGGTCGGCCTCGTCGATCACCACCACTTCCACGGAGGACAGGGTCAGCAGCTTCTGACGCAGCAGGTCCTCGAGACGGCCGGGGCAGGCCACCACGATGTCCGCGCCGGCCTTGAGGTCACGCACCTGACGGTTCTGGTTCACGCCGCCGTAGATGGTGGTGGTGGTCATGCCGTACATGTGCGCCAGAGGCAGCAGCACGTCGTTGATCTGGTTGGCGAGCTCACGGGTCGGGGCAAGCACGAGGCCGCGCGGATGCGGCAGGTAGTCGTCGGAACGGCGTTCCTCGAGGCGTTCCTTCTGACGGCGCTTCATCTCGCGACGGAACTCGTTCATCGCGATCTCGCCGAGCGAATCATAGGAGCCCAGGCGGGCCACGAGAGGCAGGCAGAAGGCGAGGGTCTTGCCGGAGCCGGTGCGTCCACGGCCCAGCACGTCACGGCCTGCGAGGGAATCGGGCAGGGTGTCTGCCTGGATGGGGAAAGCGGTTTTCTTGCCGTCGGCGGCCAGCACGCGCACGAGCGGGCCGGGCACGCCAAGTTCACCGAAGGTGGGAGCTGCGGTCTCGTCGGCGGTCATGTCATCAGCGTCGCCGAAATCGGCATCCCGATCGGCGTAGGTCCCGGTAATGGGCATGACCGGGCTCTGGGAATCATCAAACTTGTTATAGGGCACAATGGCCTTTCATCAATAGGTACGCATGGTAATCGCGTAAAATATGCAAACCATGTGAGTCTAGCCGAAGCCCTCTACTTTCGTCCCGGAACGGGAATCCGGTGGTCCGACTTACCAATACGGCAACTGATATGACGAAGGCTCCCTCATACGTGTGAGGGAGCCTTCACGGTATACCGGCCTATAAGCCTACAGCCTACAAACCTACAGGATGTCCGGATCGTCCTTGGCGATGGTGCCGGTGGCCTTGCCGATGGCCTTGAGACCGTGGTAGGCAATGAGAATCACGATGGTGCCGATAGCGATGCCGTTGAACGAGATGCCGGAGACGGTGAACGCGAACTGGCCGATGGCGATGATCATCGTGATGGCGGCCACCATGATGTTGAGCGGCTTGTCGAAGTTGACCTTGTTCTCCACCCAGATGCGGATGCCGATCATGCCAATCATGCCGTAGAGCAGCGTGGTCACGCCGCCGAGCACGCCGGCCGGGATGGTGTTGATCACGGCGCCGAATTTCGGGCACAGCGAGAGAATCAGCGCGAACGCGGCGGCGCACCAATAGGCGGCCGTGGAGTAGACCTTGGTGGCGGCCATCACGCCGATGTTCTCGCCGTAGGTGGTGGTGCCGGAGCCGCCGCCGAAGCCGGCAAGCGTGGTGCCGAGGCCGTCGGCCATTAGGGCGGTGCCGATCTGGTCGTCGTAGTCGCGGCCGGTCATCTGCGCCACGGACTTGACGTGGCCCACGTTCTCGGCCACGAGCACGAGCACCACCGGAACGAACATCGGCAGGATGGCGAAGTCGGCCTGCGGCAGATGGAACTTCGGGAAGCCGATCCAGCCGGCCTCGCTGATGGCGGAGAAGTCCACCTGACCGCGGAAGCAGGCGTACACGTAGCCGATGAGCACGCCGACAAGGATGTTGAGTCGGCCGAGCAGGCCCTTGAACAGCACGGCCACGAGCAGCACCGCGAGCAGGGTCACGACGGCGGTGTCGGGCGCGACCTGGAAGTTGTTCCAGACGCTGGGTGCCAGATTGAAGCCGATGATGGCCACGATCGCGCCGTTGACCACCGGCGGCATGATGATATCGATCCACTTGGCGCCCGCGTAGTGCACGAGCACGCCCACCAGGGCGAGCAGGATGCCGGTGACCATGATGCCGAAGCTGGCCACGGCGATGCCCTTGTTCGCGGTGGTGACCGCGGTGATCGGCGCGATGAAGCCGAACGAGGAGCCGAGATAGCTGGGCAGCACGTTCTTGTTGATGAGCAGGAACAGTGCGGTGGACATGGCGGTGAAGAACAGCGTGGTGGACGGGTCGAAGCCCGTGAGGATCGGCACCAGGAAGGTGGCGCCGAACATGGCGATGACGTGCTGGGCGCCGATGCCCGCGGTGCGCACCCAGGTCAGGCGCTCATCGGGCTCGACCACCTCGCCCGGGCGCAGCGTCTTGCCGTCGCCGTGCAGGGACCATGTGAACAGGTTCTTCATAACTGAAAACTCCTTTGGCTCTCCCGCGCGGGCGCATCACAACCGTCGCCCGCGCATCGTGTGCCATTGTAACCTGTTCACCTGTCCTTAACGTTTCCGCGCCACGGCATCCTCGGTGCCCGGGGTCCCCGTTGCCCCGGGACCCCGGGACCACGCCGCGCAAAAGCCGCGCCCGCCTCCCGACGGCCCGGCTCTACTTGCCGTAGTAGTCGAGCAGATGAGGATCGACGGTGCGCACCACGTCCACCAGATCGCCGTTGGACAGGTACGGGCGCTTGAACTCGCGCCACGGCTCCACCTTGACCTCCCAACGGCCGGACTCCTCATCCAGCACGGGCCGGGCGGTCTGCTCCCAGCGCACGCGCTTGGACGTGCGCCCGGTCTCCGGATCGCGACGGGTGTAGTGCAGGCAGGTGCAGTTGGTGATCTTCCAGTCGTCCGAATCGGCCCGGTGCAGGAACTCCTCGTCCGAAAGGTCCTCGATGGTGAGCATGAGCGCGAGCATGAAGTCGCCGTGGGTGACCATCACCACCGATTCCGCGTCGGACTTGCGGCTCAGCGAGGTGAGCACGTTGTGGACGCGGTCCTCGGCCACGTCCGCGATCGACTCGCCCGCCGGCGGACGCCAGTACAGCGGGTCCGTGTTCTTGAACATCCAGTTGCGCGCGTAATGGGTTTTGAACTCGTCCTTGGTGATGGTGTTGATCTCGCCCCACGACCGCTCGCGGATCACCCGGTTCTCCTCCCATTTGGCCTTGGGCAGGGCCATGGTCGCGGCGGTCTCGCGCGTGCGCACGTACGGCGAGACCATGTACCGGTCGAACAGCTGCTGTTGGCTCACGATCCACCGGCCGATGCAGTCGGCCTGCTTGCGTCCGACGGCGGTGAGCCTCCAGGAGCGGTCGGGCACGGTGACGTTGTCCTGCGTGTACAGGGAGTTGTCGCCGCGGTCGCCCGCCTGGACGATCACGTTCGCCTCGGATTCCCCATGCCGAATCACATACAAATCGAGCGGCATGCTCATGTGTCGTTCCTCGTTTCTCTTTCTGCTTTTTACGTTTTTCTATTCCGTTCGCGTCTGTCGCGTTCGCTTCGTCCGCATGTGCCGCGTTCGCCGTTGCCACGCATCATCCCGCGCAGCCCGCGCACCCTGCGTCGCGCCGCGTCATGCGACGACGATGTCCCCACTACCGTAATCGAAACGCGCGGGCCGTGCATTGTTCACCCCGGGCCGAACCGAAGAATTCACCGGCCGTTCAACCTCACCACGGACTCAGGCCAGAGCCGGTGTTCCCCGACGAAACCCGAACGCACTACGATGGGGAGGCATGGGGAATAACTCAATTATCGATCGTTCCTGGCTGACCGAGGCCAAGGAAACCATCAGCCAGTGGTCCTACATCATGTTGAAGGACGCGGATAACAACGACATCAACCGGGATTGGGTGCGACTGCTCGATCTCGAACATGGCATCGGCGTGGCCACTCCGGCGGATCTGGAGCCGGGCGCCGAATCGAACGTACACAACCTGCTGAAGGCGGATCTGCAGATTCGCGACCGTCTCGAGGCGATCATCGCGAAGATGAGCATGGTGTTCATGCGTGATTTCGACCGTCACATCAAGACCTACGAACTGCCGCGCGCCCTGGCGTACGCGGACCGCCGCCTCAACGACGAGATCGCGCTGCTGCGCGACCGCGGAGTCGCCGAGGGGCTGTGGACGGTCGCGGACGAGGACCGGGAGCGCGTTACCGTGCCCGTGCTCACCACCACGGCCGATGTGCCGGTGGACGACATCCAGGACCGCACGGCCGAGATCGTCAATGCCCGCGCCGAGCAGCGCAAGGCCGACCGCGAGAAGCGCGAGGAAGCCCGCCACCATCGCCAGATGGCGTTGCTGAACGCCGACGAGGTGAGCTACGGCTCAGTGGAGGCCGGCCCCGACGAGTCCGCGCCGGCCGACTCCAGCTCGGACGCCGGCAGCAACGACTATCTCATCGAGGCCCAGCCGGTGATCAACGACGACAATCCCGCCGTGCCGAACACCGAGCAGGTGGCGCGCGACGAGACGGCGGTGGCCGAGCCGCGGTACGCCCGCTTCCGTCACGCGGCGGCCGAGCACACTGCCGACCGCATGGCCGCCGCGCCGAAGGACTACTGGCGCGAGGTGTTCCTGCCGGGCCGCGACGTGGACAAGGTGATGGGCATCGATCTGGAGACCAACGGCACCGAACCGTACCGCGCGTACATCATCGACGTGGGCTTCGAGTACATGAACATGGCCTCGCCGCGTCCGAAGGATGCGCCGGGCGACTACCAATACGACAAGGACTACTATCAGGGCGGCGACGCCTACGACCAACATCGCTTCTCGTTCGGCGTCTCGCCTGAAGCGGCCCGTCACGGCAACCCGTTCATCATCCAGCTCACCGGCATCGACATCAGCACGCGCGTCGGCGAGGAGTACCCGCTCTTCGACGAGGACCCGGAAGCGCAGGCCGACCTGCTCAAGCGCCTGACCTCGCAGCCGTTCGTGGCGCATATGGCCACGTTCGAGCACAGCTTCTTCATGCTCAATGTGGCCGGTTACGCCGAGGCGTACCGCGACGGCCATGTGACGATCATCGATACGCTGCCGATGAGCCGCCTGTGGGATGAGGGCTCGATTCCGTGCGAGGGCCATCCCGACGGCGACAACACGCTCGACGCATACGCGAAGCGTCAGGGAGCGCTCCGTGAGGATGACGCCGAACGCCACCTCGGTCTTGAGGACACGCACATCATGCTGCTGGCCATGAAGCATCACCTCACCCAGCTCAAGGCCGAGGCGCGCGGGCCGTGGGGGCCGAACGGCAAGGCCGGTAATGGCGGCAAGCACATCGTGCAGCATCGCCGTCATTACCGCCGTTGACGGCTGTTATGTACCCACCAGCGGTCTGTCCTTGGCGCCGATACGCTGGCCGCTGTTGGGATTGCGAGGCGTGATTACAGGTCGCGATCACGACCATTGATGAAGGGGTTCCTCTCGTTGTGAGAGGAACCCCTTCGTTGTTTCTCCGGCCAATCCGACCCGTGTATGCCCATCATGACTGCTATAGCCGTCGTACGACCAGCCATGCGCGACCCGGCGGGATCGTCCGGGGGTCACTTCACCTGCGTGATGGTGTTGCCTTTGACCATGAACCCCTTGCGCGCCATGTCGATCATGGGCTGGTCGAACTTGCTGTCCGTATAGAACTCGTCGATCACCGCGTCGGGCCCGAGCACCTCGCGCAATCGCTTGGGTTTATTGGTGTTGAAGTTGAGGTACGTGACCTCAAGCGTCTCCGGGTTGATGGTGGAGGCGATGAGCCGCGTGACGCCGAGCCGGCGGCAGGCCTCCCCCACCGTCACGTCGAAGGACGCGGTGAGGATCACGTCGTCCGGCCGCGGGTGGTACCACGGCTTGATCTTGGACATGTTGCGGTCCCAGAACGCGCTGACCAGCGACTTGAGTCCACTGGTCGAATCGTCGGATTCGGCCTTGGCGATGCTGTGCGCGGCGTCGCCGGCGAGCACGTCGTCGCCCAGCCCGGCCTTGGCCGCCTCGCCCAGCGCCGCGACGCGAAGGTCATCAATGCCTTTCGAACCGCTGAGGTCACGCAGGTATCGTTGCGTGACCTTGCCCACGCCATGTTCCATCTGCTCAAGCGTGGCCTTGCCGAGCTTGTATTTGATGGCGTACCGCAGCACCGGGGCGATGTGGCGGAAGACCTTCGCATCGTATCTGGCGCTGAACAGATAAAGGTCGAACAGGCTTTCGCCGTCGTAGATCGTGCCGTCGAAATCGAATACCCTCATCGTTCGCCTCTCGCTTCTCGTCGTCAGTCGCCGTCGATTGCCGTCTGCCGCTCAGTCCTTGCGCGGCATGTCCACGTCGGTGTCCACGACGATGGTGACCGGTCCGTCATTGACCAGGCCGACGCGCATGTGCGCACCGAAGCGGCCCTCCCGCACCGGCACTCCCCCGGAGCGCAACGCCTCGTTGAACTTGATCCATGTCAGGTTTGCGTGTTCAGGCTTGCCTGCCTTGATGAAGCTGGGACGGTTGCCCTTGTGCACGTCGCCGTACAGCGTGAACTGGGAGATCGAGAGGATTTCGCCACCGATGTCCTGGATGGAGCGGTTCATTTTGTCGTGCTCATCCTCGAAGACGCGCAGATTGAGTACCTTGTGCGCGAGCCAGGCGATTTCGGCGTCGCCGTCCGAATCGGCCACACCGACCAGAATCATGTAGCCGGGGCCGATCTGCTGCGGCTCGAAGGTGGGGTCAAGGGTGCCCAATTCGTTGACGACGTCCACGCTGGCGTGGGACACCCGCTGAATCACAATACGCATATGCCCGATTATGCCACGGTATTGGGCGGTATTGGGCACATGGCAGGGTATTCGGCCAATATCGCCCAGCCGGGCCGCCGTCAGCCGCTTGTCACTGGCCCATCATTTGACTGTCATTTGCTCAGGCTGGTAGCGACCTGCTGCTCGACGCGGTCGTACGCTTGATGGAGGATTATGTTGCCGGGCACGGTGGTCAGCAGGAACGCAAGGATGGCGACGATGGCCGATATCACGATGCCCTTGATGATCTTGGCCACGATCTTGAACGCCACGTAGGCCACCACCGCGCCCACCACGACGGTCAGCGCGGTCTGCACCGCGGCCGGCAGCCCGCCGTACCATACGGCAATCCGGTCCAGTGCGGACAGATCCAGATTCGTCAGGTCGATGTTGTTCAAGTCGATATCCGGCATGATTCCTCCTTGGCTCAGTGGCGGCATACGGGCCACCAAACGGTTCTACAGCCTCCGCCTGACCATACCCACCACATCGGCGTTACGTTCACGAATAATCGGATTATCCATCATCTGCTCCACAGTCATCCATAGACAATCCTTGGAATCGACATGGAACTGGTCATGCCGCCAGGCCTGAGGCATACGAATTATGTCGGCATGGTACAGCGTATACTCATACCAGCGATTTTCGTGATGCTCGGTGGAGTACTTTTCATGATTTTCATGAGCAACGCGAACCAGCGTGAAATCGGACTGCGGAATATCAAATCCATCCGACAGGTAGCGAGTCAATCGACGCAGATTATCCTCGTCATTCTCGGAAGTAGGGTGATTCGGGAAGAAATCACAGTCCCAAACTGTGTCATGGTATAGGAGATAGCGGTTACCGTCGTTGATCGCGATGATACTGCTGCGTCGTTCCGTCCTATCCAAAGCAACCATCTCCTGATACAAATCATCGGCATTGTAACCTTTGCTCCAAGTAATGATAACGGAAATCACGGCGTACAACGTAACCACCGTAGCAGCAACAACGAATCCGATGCGCCACCAATACCCCATGGATGTGGTTACAGCCGTCAATATCAGAAAGACACCCTTGACAACAGCGACAAGATGCATGGCCCGTGTGCCGAAACCGATCATCTCCCGTCGCTGTTGCAACCGGTCATGCAACCTCGCGGATTCTATTCTCAATAGCATGCGCCCCGCCCTTCATCGCATTATGCAATCCGCTCAACAATGAGCTCACGGCCCCACCCGTCCTGCCAGAATATCATGGTCAGAACATAACCTTGCCACGCATGGAGCGGCCGGTTCCTCAGACACAAGCTGTGGAACCGGCCACCCTTGAATTACTTGGCTTGGAAGGCGACGCCCTCGTACCGCCAACCGAACAGCATCAGCACGCCACGCTCGCTCGTGCTTGTCGTCAACAGGTGGTCGCCGCTCCACGGGCTATACAACCGATGCACCGGGCTCTTCGCCGTGCCATCGTCCCGCACATGGAAGGCCACACCCTCATACCGCCAACCGGCCGCCTTCAACGCATCACGCTCGCGCCGCGAGGTGGTGAACAGATGCTTGCCACCCTTCAGATACAGACGGTACACGGGAGTACCGTAATCGGCCATCGTGAAGGCCACGCCTTCATCACGCCAGCCGGCCCTCACCAGCGCCCGGTATTCCGTCTCGCCGGCCGTGTAGAAATGCTCGCCGCTCCAACGGTTATACAAACGATGCACCTGAACGTCCGAGACCACGACGGTCACCTCGAACGACATCATCTGCGAAGGGTCGGAGTCCAAGGTGATGAATGCCTTCACCTTGCCCGGTACGGAGGTGTCCAGCGCGACCGTGTACTGATCCGGGCCCAACACATGATTGCGGTACTTGACCACCATGCCCGTACCATCGAACGCCTCGCCGATCCGATACTCCACCTTGTTCGGCTTGGACGACACCGTCAAACCCATATATGGGGAAGGCGACGGGGACGGGCTGGGCGCGGGAGCTATTACCGTTATCTCGGCCGAGCCTTCAGATGGCCCATACCACGGGGATTGCTCGGAACCTGAGTACTTGGCCGTGATTGCGTGCTTGCCAGGCTTCCAGTTATCACCGGAAATCTCGATGTTCTCCAGCACGGCCGCGCCGTTCTTTACCTCCACTTCGCCAAGTTGAACACTTGGCTTGCCGTCCTTAACGTCAAGCAGGAACGTGACCTTTCCGTCCGTAACCGAAGTGCCCTTATCGGTGGTGACCGTTGCGGTAATCGCCTTGATTGAGGCACCGAATGTCACCGACCCGGGAGGATCGATTGCAATCGTCGTATTCGACGGCGTGGACTCCACGGTTAGCGAAGCCGTTCCCTCGGAGGCCGCGTAGGTCGTGGTACCGGAGTACTTGGCCGTGATTGTGCGCTCGCCCAGCTTCCAGTGCTCGTCGGAAACGACAACATCCAGCGTGGCTTTACCGTTACTACTTACGGTCGTCGAGCCAAGTGACACTCCGCCTTCACCTTCCCCGGCATCAAGCAGGAACTCCACCGTACCGTCCGAGACCGGCACGGCCGAGTCGGCCTGAGCAGCCACCGTTGCGGTGAGCGTGGCTGCGGAACCGATCGTCACCGAGTTTGCGCTAACCGTCACCATAGTCTCAGTCTTCACAAGGTCCACGGTCAACGTGGTCTCGCCGGTGGATGACTTGAGCCAAGGCAGATTGCCGGAATCGTCAGCAGTGTACACGGCCTTGATCGTGGACTCAGACCACGTACCATCGACCGTCACCTTCAATTCGGCTTTGCCGTTCTTATCCACAACCGCTGGTTCTTTATTGAGCTTTGTCCCCGAATCAGAGGATTGCCCATCCACGGCGCTCACACGGTAGAAGTCCACCGTGCCGCTGGTGACCGGCATTGCGCCTGCCCGCGTCATCATAAAGGTGGAGGTCTGTGACTCCTGTGCGGCTTGTGTCACAGTCGCAGTGATTGTGATCTCGGAGCCGGCCGTCACCGATCTGGAGGGCGTAACGGACACCGTGATGGCGGTCGCCTTGCGTAAACCGTCGCCCATCGTAATGGAGCCGGAAGGGGCGTTTCCGGTGAGCTCGCCTGCACCATCAAGTGTGCCGTTGCCGGTGATGGTTCCGTTGTTTTCCAACGCTGCACTCTTGGAAACAACCAGTTTGGCGTTCTCGGAGATCGTCAGCTTCACGCCATCGGGAATGACCAGTGTCATGCCCTCAGGAACGGTCAGCGTCTTGCCAGCGGGGATGGAGAGATCCTGCTGCAACGTGAACGATGTGCCGTCTCCGGACAAGTAAATCTGACCGTCGCTCCCCTCGAACACGATTCCGTTCCACTCGGCCTTCTCGCTCTTGTCGCCGATGCTCGACGCATCGACCACAGCATCCTTAACGGCAAACGAGCCATGCGAAGAGTTGTCGCTGCCAGCACCGATACCAGAGGCGTGCTTTCCTTCGGTACCGGTGACGGTGCCACCGGTTGCGGTGACAGTACCGCCCGTAATGGTCACCGTACCGCCAGCACCACCGCCGGGGCTACCTCCGTTGGGGTAACCACCGCCCCCGCCAATGCCGGCACCGCTACCGTATTTACCGTCGCCTCCCTTGGTGATGACGACACCACCATTGATGGTCACCGTGCCTCCGGGCCTGCCTGAGGCACCGCCAATACCGGCACCAGCACCGTACTCGCCGACGCCTCCGGTTGCGGCGACAGTACCACCGTTGATGATTACCGTACCGCCGGCCTTGTCAAATCCGCCGCCGATACCGGCACCACCGCGATTGCCTTTGCCACCCGCCGCAGTGACATCGCCGCCGGCGATTGCCACTGTCCCGCCGTTGATGCCGGCACCGCCAGTCCTAAAGGTGCTGTTTCCTCCTGTCGCCTTGACGGTACCGCCCTTGATAGTCACCGTGGTACCCCCAACGCCGATGCCACCTTCATATGTATAGTCTTCTCCGGTTGCGGTGACGGTGCCGCCAGTAATCATCACTGCACCACCTTTAATGGCGGCTTTGGTTCCTCTCACGTCAACAGTGCCACTGTTGACGGTAACCGTTGCGCCACTGATACCGCCCTCGTATCCGTTCGCCGTGACGGTGCCCCCGTTGATGGTCACCGTACCATTGGTGGTTCTGGCATAACCGCCGCCTATGCCGGAGGCCTCGCCGTATGCGGTGACATTGCCTCCATTGACGATGACCGTACCGCCAGTCTTACCTACACCGCCGCCGATGCCGGAAGCACAATGGGTGCCCGTGCCGCCGCCGATCGCTTTGACCGTGCCGCCGTGGATGGTCACCGTACCGCCGGCACCACGGTAGCCGCCGCCAATGCCGGCACCGCCATCTTCGTTTTGAGCGTAATTATCCGTGGTACCGCCCTTGGCGGTCACCTTGCCGCCGTGGATGGTGACTGCGCCAGCACCCTTCCCATTGCGACCACCGATACCGGACTCTTGATTGCTGCCTGTGGCATTCAGCGCGCCTTGATTGTCCGGGCTCTCGGATTGGGCGTAGATGGTCAGGCTTTTGCCGGATTTCACGGTGATGCCCTTGTTGGCATTGAGCGTAGTGCCGTCCTTGAGAATCAGGTGTACATTGCCTTTCACAGTGACGCGTCTTGTAACCGTCACGTTTCCCTCGGCGACGTACCAGCCATTCGACCATGTTCCGGTGGATGACGTCACCGAGGTATAGGCGTCGGGCTGACCGGTCTTCCATTCGCCGTTCTCAGTGTCGTAATACCTGTATGTCACCGAGGTCTCGCTTATATCGTCGGCGGGCGGCGTATCCGCGTTCGACTCATCAGCGGCTATACCGTCACCATCCACCGTCGCATCATCGGCACCGTTCTCGTCCGTTGACGCACTCGGCGCATGCTGACCTGTATCGGTATCGTCATTCCGATGTACCGACGTATCCGGTGTACCGGCAGTGTCATTCCTCTCCACCGCCGCAGCCGGAAACACGGGCACCATGCAGGACAGGCACACGGCCGCCAGCAGTGCCGTCAAGCGAGTCAAACTCCGTCGTGCGCTTCTCGATCCCGTCATTGGACTCCCCATCCCTCGTCATTTTTATATGCGCACACCCGCGAATGGATTGCACACGCATTTTCGAAACGAGCCGTCACGCATCACTATCAGGAGACGAGAAAGCTCCGAATCGAAGCCCCCCCCCCCGAGATTCGCGTACGGCGAAAAGCCAGCGGAAGAGACCCTTCCCCCACGCTATCAAGGCGAAACCGAACGCGGACGAGGCGAGGCACGAACGATATGCACAAAGGCATGAATGTGCTAGTATCCCGCGTCATTAATTCGTTGAATATATTTTTGGCTCCCCTTGTTAGGACGTTGCCGTGAAGCAAACAGCAGAGCTGCTTGCTTCACGGCAACGTCCCGTCAGAGGGGGCCAGCACCACTCAACCAATTACGAGACAGACCGCTAGAACCTGCAGAGTCTTGCACCGTATAATCGTTAACCATTCGTTGAAGGGTGGGCATCCCTCAGAGCTGTCCGCGTGTGACGGCGGGCAACGCATTCCGCAGCCGCCTGCGATGATAATCCGCGTTCCTGTCCCGCGTCGTCGTGCATCCCCATCCCGCACCGTCGCTCATCCCGACGCATTCTGCAGCAACAGACGATGGTCTCCGGTGCCAGCTCGTGGTTGTTTATTCCACGACACCGTCGCAGCCAAGCCAACGCGCGGCCGAGTGACAACGCTGAGCCTTAATCCGCTATTGCGAACGAGCCAGTCACTGGTCGTTGAGCGCTGTACGCTCGCTCAGCGTCGTCAAAGAGCCAAACCTTGGTTTTTCTGCACCGAAAATCAGCTTCCAGGCATCGCAGAACAGCCACGCACTGGCCCCTCAACGACGCTGACCGACTCAGTGGCGCCGACAAGCCAGTCACTGGCCGCCCAACAACGCAAACAGCACACTAACCGTCACCAACCAGCCACACACTGGCTCCCCAGCAACGCTGAACTCCGCCCGAGAGCCGCTTGAGAGTTCAACCCAAGCCGGCAGCAACTTGCGGCATCGCAGGAAACCCCAGCAGCGGCCCAAAAGCGGAATCATTCAAAAGACCCGCAGGCGGAAACCGCGCGGCGCGAAACCCACCCCTAACCGTCATGGCATATCGTCATCGATACGTGCGGCGGCGATGGCCTCACGCACGGCGGTAACCTTGCGCAACGGCACCGGCAGCGTTTCGCCGTTCACCATCGTCACGCAGTCGGAGACACTGCGCACGTACAGCGCGTTCACCGCATACCCGCGATGGACGCGCACGAAACCGCATCGATTATCCTCCAGACCGGTGTCAGCCAAAAATGCGCCAAGCCCGCGATGCACCACGTATTGTGCACCATCCGTCATGTGCAGCACCGTGTTATGCCCCGCGGACTCTACATACTGCAGGTCGAACAGCAACAGTCGATGAGTCGCGCCGGTCACGTCCTGGATCTGCAATTCACGCTGATACCGTTTCTGTTCGGTCATCAACGACATCGCACGCGAAATCCCCAACGCCGTTCTGCGCGGGAACCGTTCACCTTTTACGGAGGCGCGCAACGGATTCGACAGATGCCAATGCACCAGTTTCGCACGCGACATGTCATTGTTCTGAAGACCATTGTTCTGAAGATCACGGTCTTGGATATCACGCCAGATCACGGTGAATCGCTGGATATCGGCGAACGCCATATCCTGCCCCGGCGCGACATAGGCCGCGTACTGACCCATCACCACGGTCATATCGCCTGACTGCGCCACCTGCTCGTAGCGCTCCCGAACGAACACCAAATCAGGCATGACCCCAGTATTGCGAAGAATATCGTCGATACTGATGCGATATTGCTCCGACTGCGCACCGATACCCGTGAAATCGGGAGCGAAGTGTCCGGCCAACCACCGCGCGTCACCCGAGTAGAAGCGATGAATCAGGTCCCTCGTCAACGACTCCGCCGCGGTCTCCCTGCCACCGATCATGACGACGCCTTCCTCCAATTCCTCACGATGTACGCAGATTTGCGGTGTCATCATAACCGACGTGCGGCGCCGGAAATGCGCTGTGGACTCTCGCGCGACATGAATGCAGGCTCTGTGATCACGAACGTCCGATGTGGCTGATGCTATGCTCCTGACGCGATGTCCGCGCGCCACGCACATCCTGCATGCGGTTTTTGCTTGTGCTTCTGATTTGCGCCTTGAGCTTGCCCCATATGCCCTCATATGACCAATTCGCGGATTTCGGGGAATGGGGACAAAACGGCATGCCACCATATGCTTGTTGAACGCTACAGACGACGATGGGGGGCAAATCATCATCGCGTGAAAACGTTGCAATTCCAACGTTTTCACCAAATCATCATAAATGATTGCAGCAAAGCGCCTTGCCACCATCGCATAAAACCCGCCGATATGGAATATCGGGACAAGCGGTAATGTACCCAATCCGCGAAAACAATGGCAACGACGGCAATGGGGACAACACCCATACGCACAACGGCTTCACACCAGCAAAACCGCGGTATGAAGCCGTTTGCGAAGACAGTCAGAAACAACCGACATGGCGCACCGTACACTCGTTGACGAGCGGACCACCCCTCAAACCCACTTCACAGGCCAGCTCCCTGGTAGTGGGAGACAAAAACCCATCCGACACAGGATGCCGGAGACTATTCTGACACGTTGAACTTGAACTCGACGATGTCGATGTACGGTATCAGGCTGAAACCAGCTCACCATAGGCGGCGTATTCGTATGAGTGCTCATACAAGTATGTGGGCGAGATGTCGATGTCACCGTCGCACCAAGTCAAGATTCCGTGATCGATACGGAAGTCCTCGAATGTCTTCTCATCCCGCAATGGAGCGAAGGCAGGAACATCGTCGTACATCTCGGTGAAATCGCACAGACGCGTCTCGCCGGTGGAGAACATCACCAGCATGATTTGGTCGCCGGTGACGCGGGCTGATCTGACTTCCAGCTCCCGGGACGGCTCATCCGCATACAGAATACCGTTCATCTCAAACATGATGGGCTTCTTTCCTTATGAAAGCGGCTTGATACGGTCGAACGGACGCCCGGACACCGCTTCATTCCATGCTTTATACAATTCGTCCTCATGCAGGACAAGCCACGCGGCCACCAGTTTGTATTGCTTGGCGGGAAGGGAGCCGGCCAACAGCTCGCCATCGATGCCGATAGAGGCTTTGAAGTCACCGTAGTACACATGGACGTGAGGCTTGTGATGTTCGCTTTCATCTTGGTACATCATGCGAACGATGATTCCGAAGAATCTGCTCAGCTCCGGCATGCCCGCCTCCATTCCGACTTGAGAAAACCCTATTTCGAGTATATATTCCCGCGGCAGAATTACCATCGTAAGCAATCGGCAAGCATACAGTCATGGTCGCGCGATAGATTCAAGTCAACAGCAGCCTTCCACGCCTCCTTACAGTGCGCAACCCGGAAGGCTCTTCTCATATTTCCGGAGCAAATGCCACAGCGCAACCTCTCGCGCCGACAATTGTTTGCAACATAAACAAGGGCCTTGGAATCACTGGAATCCAAGGCCCTCAGCTCTACCCGACAATCACTACTTCGACACGTTGAACTTGAACTCGACGATGTCGCCATCCTGCATCACGTAGTCGCGGCCCTCCTGACGGAGCTTGCCTTCCTCCTTGATCTTGACCATCGAGCCTTCGGCGGCCACGAAGTCGTCGTAGGAGACGATGTCGGCCTTGATGAAGCCCTTCTCGAAGTCGGTGTGGATCACGCCGGCGGCCTGCGGTGCGGTCCAGCCCTTGTGAATCTGCCAGGCGCGCACTTCCTTCTCGCCCGCAGTCAGGAAGGTCTGCAGGCCGAGGATGTCGAAGCCCACGCGGGCCAGCTGGTCTAGACCGGACTCCTTGAGTCCCGCGTCGGCGAGCATCTCGCGGGCATCGGCCTCATCGAGCTCGGTGAGGTCGGCCTCGAACTGGGCGTTGAGGAACACGGCCGGCGCCGGGGCCACGGACGCGGCGAGCTTGGACTGCAGCTCCTTGTTCTGCAGCTCGTTGTCGTCCACGTTGAACACGTAGATGAACGGCTTGGCGGTCATCAGGTGCAGGTCGTAGACGGAGTCCTTGTCGAAACGGCCCTCGCGCGCGGCCTTGTCCAGCGTTTCGCCGGCCTCGAGGATCTCCTTGGCCTTCTTGACCGCGTCCAGATACGCCGGCTCGATCTTCTTGCCGCGAAGATCCTTCTCGAGCTTCGGCAGCGCGTTCTCGATGGTCTGCAAATCGGCCAGAATCAGCTCAGTGTTGATGGTGTCGATGTCGTCGGCCGGATCGACCTTGCCGTTGACGTGCACGATGTCGTCGTCCACGAAGGCGCGCACGACCTCGCAGATCGCGTCGGCCTCACGGATGTTGGCCAGGAACTTGTTGCCCAGACCCTCGCCCTCGGAGGCGCCCTTGACGATGCCGGCGATATCCACGAAGGTCACCGTGGCGGGCACAATCTTCTCCGTGTGCACCAGCTCGGCGAGCACGGGCAGACGCTTGTCCGGCAGCGGCACGATGCCGGTGTTCGGCTCGATGGTGGCGAACGGGTAGTTCTCGGCGAGCACGTTGTTGCGGGTCAGTGCGTTGAACATGGTGGACTTGCCGACGTTCGGCAGTCCGACGATTCCAATAGTAAGAGACATGGCTTCCAGTCTAAGGGGCAAAGCGACAAGCGCCCTCCCGCGCGAAACACCCGCGCGCCTCGCGGAAAACTCCCGCACGGAACACCCCGCGAGAAACGTCCGGCCGCGCACAATCGCATAATATGGACATCCGCCTCTTCGGAGTATCTGATAGCCGGGTATAAGCGCCACTCATATCACGCCATGACACCACGGCATCGCCCCGCCCACCGTCGGCATCGCCTGGCCGCGCGCAATCCATTGCAACCATTGGGATTCAACGCCCGGCAACGGGCCTCGGGCGCTACGCCGCGGCCGCCGACCGGCTCATGGAACCGCTCGAACAGGCTCCCGCCGACGAGCCGTCGTCGGCTTCTTCGTACAAAGGACCGGCCCCACACCCGTTATCCTTAAGCGTTAGTTAGCAAACCGAGGCCGCCCTGCACGGCCTGCGACGGGCCGGCGAGACCCATCGCGGACCCATGGTCCGTCACGCCCCACCCGGACCGCCTAGTCTGGGCGGCACCGCGCGGGCGGAACGCACGGCACGCACAGAACGCACGGCACGCATGGGTTCGCATGCGCACATGCAGACATGAGAGAGACATGAACCAAGTACTACAACCAAAGCAATCACGAGAGGAGGGCAGACCGTGAGCTGGCAGATCATGCAGTCCGCGCTCCCGCTGTTCGAGCGCGCGTTCGTGCTCACGCTCAAGCTGTCCGCCATCAGCGTGGTGCTGGCCACCGCGCTGGGACTGGTGCTGGCCTTGCTGCGCGAGTACCGCACGCCCGTGCTCGCGCAGATCAGCACCGTGTTCCAAGAGCTGTTCCGCAACACCCCGCTGCTCATCCAGCTGTTCTTCCTGTACTACGGCCTGCCCTCCGTGGGCATCATGTGGAGCGCCCAGACCTGCGCGATCGTGGGCATGTCCATCTTCGGCGCGGCCTACATGTCCGGCGCGTTCGAGGGCGGCTTCAGCGGCATCCCGCGCGTGCAGAAGGAATCGGCGCGCGCGCTGGGTCTCGCCCCGCTGCAGATGATCCGGCACGTCACGTTGCCGCAGGGACTGACGCGCAGCGTGCCGGCGGTGGCCGCGAACATCATCTTCATGGTCAAGGAAACCTCGGTGTTCACCGTGATTGCCGTGCCCGAGCTCACCAACACCGCGCGCGACCTGATCGGCATGTACTACCGCAGCGACGAATACCTGTTCATGCTGGTGGTGGCGTACGCAATCATCCTCATCCCGTTGTCCATCATCCTGACGCTGCTGGAAAGGAGGGTCCGTCGTGGTACTTTCGGCGATAACTGACGTGGCGCTCTCCCCCGCGTATCCCGCGTCCACCACGCTGGCTTCCGGCGCGAGCGTGCTGTTCACCGGCGACAACTTCACCCGTCTCCTGTCCGGCCTCGGCACTTCGGTGACGGTGGCCGGGCTGGCTCTGCTGGTCGGCATCCCGCTGGGCGTGGTGCTCGGCGCCCTGCGCATCCTGAAGAACCCTGTGCTGCGCGCCGCGCTGCGCCTCTACCTCGAGTTCTTCCGCATCGTGCCCACGCTGGTGCTGCTGTTCCTGTCCTACTACATCCTGCCGCGCGAACTCGGCGTGCAGGTGGACGGCGTCACGGTGGCCGTGGTGGCGTTCGGCCTGTGGGTGTCGGCCGAGATCAGCGACATCGTGCGCGGCGCCCTGATCTCCGTGTCCGATCATCAGGTGGACGCCGGTAAGGCCCTCGGCATGAACGGGCTGCAGTTGCTGTGGTACGTGCGCATCCCGCAGTCCATCAACCTCATGATTCCGGCCACCATCAACCTGGCCGCCCGCGTGATCATGACCACCTCCCTGCTGCTGCTCATCAGCGTGATCGACGTGATCACGGTGGGCCAGCAGATCATGGAGGCCAACCGCATGACCCATCCGGACGCCGCGTTCTGGGTGTACGGATTCATCTTCTTCCTGTATTTCATCATCTGCTGGCCGCTGGCGATGATCGCCAAGGCCCTCGAAAAGCGAGCCAAGGAGCGCAACAATGGCTGATTCCGCAGTCCTCAACCCGTCGGCCGCGCCGAATCCGGCGACAACCTCGGCGACGACGGCCGGCCACGGTTCCGGTGATTCCGCCATCTCCCCCGATGACGCGCCGCTGCTGTCCGTCCGTCATCTCAAGAAGTCCTACGGCACCCACGAGGTGCTCAAGGATGTGAGCTTCGATGTCAAGCGCGGTCAGGTGCTCGTGCTGCTCGGACCCTCCGGCTCCGGCAAGTCCACGCTCATCCGCTGCCTCAACGGCCTCGAGACCATCCAGGGCGGCGAGATCGTGTTCAAGGGGCGGACGGTGCCGGCCAACAACGAGCGCGCATGGCGCAAGCTGCGCACCGAGATCGGCATGGTGTTCCAGAGCTACGACCTGTTCCCGAACCTTACCGTGGCGAAGAACATCGAGCTCGGCCCCACCAAGGTGCAGAAGCGTCCGAAGGCCGAGGTGGACGAGCAGATGGACCGTCTGCTGGCCGACGTGCAGCTGAGCGAGTACAAGAACGCCTATCCGCGTGAGCTGTCGGGCGGCCAGAAGCAGCGCATCGCCATCGTGCGCGCGCTGGCGATGAACCCGGAGCTCATGCTGTTCGACGAGGTGACCGCCTCGCTCGACCCCGAGATGGTGCGCGAGGTGCTCGAGCTTATGCTGCGCCTGGCCAAGCGACACATGACCATGATCGTGGTGACGCACGAGATGGAGTTCGCACGCCGCGTGGCAGACACGGTGATGTTCCTGGAGAACGGCGTGATTCTCGAACGCCAGTCCGGCAACGAGTTCTTCACCCATCCCCAGACCGATCGTGCCCGGAACTTCCTGGAGAGCATGGCACCGGTGGGTGCCGAGCCGCAGGACTGATTGCACACTTTTCCTGAAACCAACCAACAACCATAACCACATAACCAAGAGGAGAGGAACTATCATGTTCAAGAATGCCAAGAGGATTGCGGCGGGTCTGCTCGCCGCGGCCACGCTGATCTCCGTGGCCGCCTGCGGCAACGGCCCGGACCCGGCGGCCGCCGGCGCATCCGGTTCGTCCAGCTCGTCCGGCTCGTCCCAGGAGGGCAAGACCGTCGATCAGATCAAGAAGGACGGCACCATCCGCATCGCCACCTTCGGCGACCTGCCGCCCTACGGCTACGTGAAGAACGACGGCACCCGCGCCGGCTACGACGTGGCCCTCGGCAACCAGATCGGCAAGGACCTCGGCGTCAAGGTCGAGTGGGTGCAGGTCAACGCCGACGGCCGTGTGGACTCCCTGAAGAGCGACAAGGTGGACCTCGTGCTCGCCAACTTCACCGTGACCGACGAGCGCAAGCAGGTCGTCGACTTCGCCGAGCCGTACATGAAGGTGTCCATCGGCGTGGTCTCCCCCGACAGCGCCAAGATTACCAGCGCCGACCAGCTCAAGGGCAAGCAGCTGGCCGTGACCAAGGGCACCACCGCCGAGACCTACTTCACCGAGAACTACCCCGACGTCGAGCTGCAGAAGTTCGATTCCAAGACCCAGCAGTTCCAGGCCTTCAAGGATGGCCGTGTGGCCGCCCTCGCCGACGACAACACCTACCTGTACGCCTGGGCCAAGGACAACCCGGGCTACACCGTGGGCGTCAAGACCCTCGGTGAGGAATCCACCATCGCCCCGGCCGTGAAGAAGGGTAACAAGGATCTGCTCGACTGGACCAACAAGGAGATCAAGCAGCTCAGCGCCGACGGCTTCTTCAAGAACGCCTACGAGACCGAGCTCGCCCCGAGCTTCACCTCCGACATCAAGCCCGAGGACGTGATCATCGAGTAGTCCTCGGCGGCCGGCACGCTTGATGCCAGTTGGCCGTGAACCGGAAGATGGTGTGTTCCCGTTGTGGGGACACACCCTTTTCGTGTACCTGCACTCCTTGTACCGTCCGGTTTGTGTCAGGAGTGAAGGCTTACTGACCATAATCGGACGCAAATCGGTCTGTTAGCGTCCGTTTATGGTCAGGACCAGCGGCTTCCTGACAGAATCCGGACGCTGAGTGGCCTATTTGCGTCCGGATTCTGTCAGAAGAAAGAGGATTCTGGTAGAAAACGGACGCAAAACCGCTCGTCAGCGGTCGGTTTCTACCAGAAGAGCACGACTCCTAGTAGAAAACGGCCGCTGAGACCCTGATTTGCGGCCGTTTTCTACTGGGAGCCGGTGGGTTCTGGTAGAAAACGGCCGCCACGGCCGCTGCCGCAGCAACGCGGAGGCGGGCAGCAATGACGGACTGCGGGCAGCGATGCGAAGGAAGGCAGGCAGCGGTGCAGGAGCACCGAGCACACAGCCGTGCGGAATGCGAACACAACCAACCGCGGTTGCGCCCATCCCCACTCACCATCACTTCGTGATGTCGTACAGCACCGGATTGCTCTGGAAGTCGAAGGCGACGTTCTTCAGATTCGGCGTCGAGACCGCGACAGTGTTCGTGTACCACAGCGGAATCGATGGCAGGTCCTCAAGCAGATACTCCTCACCCTCCTGATAGTGCTTGTTCGCCTCCTCGACGGACGACGAGGCGGCGGCCGCGTCCATCGCAGCGTCGAAGTCGGGGTTCTTGTAGTCGCTGGAGTTGCCGCCCTTGCCGTCGGCGGCCGCGGACGAATACAGCTGCACAAGGTAGTTCTCCGCGGACGGGTAGTCCGGCGCCCAGCCGCCGCGGTACATACCGCCGAGCTTGCGCTCATCCATAGCGGTGTAATAATCCTTGCTGGTCGGGAAGGCGTTGATCTTCACCTCGATGCCCAGCGTGTTCTTCAGCCCGTTGGCGATGGCCTGAATCCATTCCTTCACCGGCGCATCGGACGGATAGTCGATCTCCAGCTCGCCGCTCCACGGGCTGATCTCGTCGGCCTTGGCCCACAGGGCCTTCGCCTCGGCCGCGTCGTATTCGATGTTCGACTTGTTCTTCAGCGTGCTGCTGTATCCCGAAATCGGCGGGGCGATGAAGTCGGTCGCGGGCGTGGCGGTGCCGTGCAGGATCTTCTCGACGATGGTCTCGCGGTCGATGGCCTTGGAGATGGCCTGACGGCGCAGGCGGCCTTCCTCGTCATACGTGATGTGGTTGCTCTTGGCCGGGAACATCATGGCCACGAAGCTCGAGCCGGGCTCGTTGTACGCCTTGACCAGCTTGTTGTTCTGGAAGGAGCCGAGCGCCGTGGAGGGCAGCGTGGTCAGGATGTCAAGATTGCCGCTTTGCACATCCGCGTAGGCGCCGTTGGTATCGGTGTACATCTTGAAGGTAATGCCGTCGTTCTTGGCCTTGCGGGGACCCTCATAGTCGGGATTCTTGACGACTTTGAGACTCGTGCCGTGGGTCCACGACTCGAACTTGTATGGCCCGTTGCCGACGGGGTGCTCAGCGTAGGACTTCGGGTCCTTGTAGAAGGAATCAGGCAGCGGGAAGAACGCGTAGTACCCGAGTTTGAGCGGAAACACCGAATCCGGGCGGGACATGTGCACGATCAGCGTGGAATCGTCCTTGACCTCGAGGCCGGAAAGTTGCGCGTCACCGTCCACGCCGTCCTTCTGCAGGTCGTCATAGCCTTCGATGGTGGAGAAGAAAGAGGCGCCCAGCTGGCCGTTGGTCACGTTCGCCACGTAGCTCCACGCACGGGCGAAGGACTTCGCCGTCACGGCCGTGCCATCGGTGAACTTCCATCCGTCGTTCAGGGTGATGGTGAATTCGGTGGAATCGTCGTTGGCCTTAATCTCCTTGGCGACTTCGTTGCGGGTGCTGCCATCGGCGTTGTAGCTGACCAGTCCCGCATACAGCGTGTTGATGATCTGACCGGCGTTGCCGTCGAGTGTCTGCCCGGGAGTGAGAGGATTGGTGGGTTCCTTGCTGCCGACCGTGATGATCTGGCCCTGCTCGGATGATGTGCCGTTCTGCTTCGCGCCGCAACCGGCCAATCCCATGGCCAGTGCGCACACCGCCGCGATGGCCGCCGCGGCCCTCTTCATTGCATGCATATCAGATACCTCCTGCATTGTCGTCAAGTAGGGGAATCGCGAACGATTCCGTGGGGAGAAAACGGCGCGGAACCGTCATTGGGTCCGCATGGTAGGACCAGTGTATTACGGGTGACTGGTTTGTCTGATTATTGGGATGAAAGGAAAAAGTGGCTCCCCTCAAAGAGGGGAGCCTTCGCGGCAC
This sequence comes from Bifidobacterium sp. UTBIF-78, assembly GCF_006408945.1. Taxonomy (NCBI): domain Bacteria; kingdom Bacillati; phylum Actinomycetota; class Actinomycetes; order Bifidobacteriales; family Bifidobacteriaceae; genus Bifidobacterium; species Bifidobacterium sp. UTBIF-78. The sequence goes on along the minus strand of NZ_JFAO01000002.1, from coordinate 107,539 downwards.
AGCCGCTCACCTCACCTACGGACAGTCCACCGGACTGTCCGCCTCACGGTTCGGCCCTCAAAGAGGGGAGCCTTCGCGGCACAGCCGCTCACCTCACCTACAGACAGTCCACCGGACTGCCCGCCTCACGGTTCGGCCCTCAAAGAGGTCACTCGGCACAGGCGGCCTCGTGATCGAGGAAGCTCTGGAGGTAGTCCTCGGGGCCGTGGGCGGCGAGCCACGCCTCGATCTCGTCAGGCGTGCGGGCGAACGTGGTCATGAGCACGGTACGGCCGTTCTCGTCGACCCGCAGGTCGTCCTCGATGCGTGCGCCGATGCCGCGGTATTCCTCGGGCACCAGCTCGTCGGCGGCGTCGAAGTACAGTCCCGGCTCGAGCGTGAACACCATGCCGGGCTTGAGCGGCGCGTCCGGATAGAACTCGTTGCGCGAACGGTAGGCGTCGTGGCAGTCGAGGCCGAGGTGGTGACCGGTGCCGTGGTACAGCCAGCGCTGGTACTGATGGCCGTCGGGCTTCAGGGCTTCCTCGGCGCTGACCGGCAGGATGCCGAGCTTCTCGAGCGAGTGCGCGATGGAGACCATCACCGCATCCATCATGTCGTGGTAGACGGCGCCCGGTTTGTTGGCGGCCTCGATGGCCGCGTCGGCCGAGTCGAGCACAGCCTGGTAGATCTCACGCTGGGCCTTGGAGAACTTGCCGTTCACCGGGAACGTGCGCGTGATGTCGGCGCTGTACAGCGAATCGAGTTCGATGCCCGCGTCGAGCAGGAACAGCTCACCGTCCTTGAGCGCGTGGTCGTTGGCGTGGTAGTCGAGGATGGTGGCGCGCGGGCCGGAGGCGGCGTTCGTCTCGAAGGAGATGTAGTTGCCCTCGTATCGGCAGGAGTGGGTGAACGTGGCCTCAAGCAGACGCTCGCCGCGCTTGACCTGACGGGCGATGGGCAGGATGTCCGCCACTCGGTCGAAACCGCGCTGCGTGGCCTCGACGGCCTTCTGGATCTCGGCCACCTCACGCGGCGTCTTGATGATGCGGCATTCGTCCTCGCTCTGCTCGAGCACGGCGTCCACACCTCGGTTGGCCGCGGCGTCGCCCAATCCGGACTCCTCGCGCACCTTGTCCACCAAGGCGTCGATGCTCGGGTCGTAGCCGCGCAGCACGCGGATGTGGATGCCGTCCGGGCCGGCTCCGGCGCGCAGGGCGTCTTCAAGCTCGGTGCGATCCTTGATGTCGAGGCCGGTCATGATGTGGAAGTCCTCGGGCATCGGGCGCGGGCCCACCCAGAACTCGCCATGCTTGGAGTCGGAGAAGAAGCGCGGGTTGGAGCGGTCGATGGCCGGCTCCAGATAGATCGTGGCATGGTATCCGGCGGTGCCGTCCTCGTTGAGCACGGGGTCGATGACCAGCGCGGAGTCCGCCTCGAGGTCGCGGCCGAGACCGGTCAGATGTGCGTACGCGGTGCCGGTGCGGAACAGGAAGTCGATGTCCCAGGTGCGATGGCGTACGGTGCCGGCCGGGATGACGAGGCGTTCGCCGGGCAGCTTGGAGACGAGTTCGGCGCGGTGCGTGGCGGCGTCATCGGCGAAGGGGCTGCGCGTGAAGACCTTCTTGTTCGGGTTCGCCCCCCAGTGCTTGAAGATGATGTCCTCGAAGCCCTTGCCCTTCAGCGGCAGGCCTCCCCCTCGGCGTCCGGCTTGCGGCTTGAGGTCGTTGTCGGCGGCCAAGGCGTTGAGGCGCGCAAGCGTTTCGGCGTCGTATTGCGGTTCGTTGCCCATGGATTATGTCCTTTCGGCGGTATCGTCCCCCGCGCTTCCGGTGCACTGGCGCATACGTGATGTGTGCGGCCGGTGCACCGGCACTTCCGGCAGGGGACCACTGCGATTCCGTTGTTCCTTTGATTCAGTTATGTTGCACGGTTTGTTGCCGCATGGATTGCGGGGAAGACTCTCCTCAGTCAGCTTCGCTGACAGCTCCCCTCAAAGAGAGGAGCCTTTCCATGGCTCGACCTCCAAAGAAGGAAGCCTTCGCGGCACAGCCCAGTATCAGTTGGCCAGGGATGGGTCGTAGCCGGTCAGGTCGGCGATGTAGCGGTCCGGGCTGTGCATGGCCATCCATGCCTCGATGCCTTCGGTGCTGCGCGGCACACCGTCGCTCAGGATCACAACCTCGCCGCTGTCGGTGACGAGCAGGTCGTCCTCAAGGCGCACGCCGATACCGCGGTACTCCTCGGGCACGAGCAGGTCGTTGTCGTGGAAGTACAGTCCGGGTTCCATCGTGAAGACCATGCCGGGCTTGAGTTCGGCGTCCGGATAGTATTCGTCGCGCGCATGCTGGGCGTCGTGGCAGTCGAGGCCGAGGTGGTGGCCTGTGCCGTGGTACAGCCAACGGCAGTGCTGCTGGCCGTCTGGCTTCAGGGATTCCTCGGCGCTGACCGGCAGGATGCCCATATCCTCCAACGAATGGGCCACGGATGCCATGGCCGCCGCCATGAGGTCGCGGTAGCGGGCACCCGGCTTGTTGGCGGCGGCGATGGCCGCGTTGGAGGCGTCAAGCACGGCCTGCGCCACGCGGCGCTGGGCCGGCGAATAGTGCCCGTTCACCGGCAGGGTGCGGGTCACGTCGGCCGCGTACAGGTACTGCGATTCGGCACCGGCGTCGAGCACCACCACGTCGCCGTCGGACACCGGATGATTGTTGATCATGTAGTGCAGGAACGTGGAGCGACGGCCGGAACCGACCACGGTCTCGAAGGAAACGTCGTTGCCCTCCATGCGGCAAGAGCCCGTGAACACACCTTCGATGAGTCGTTCACCACGTTTGACCTTGGGCGCGAGCGAGATGATGTCGGCGACGCGCTCGAAACCGCGTTCGGTGGCGCGGATGGCCTGACGAATCTGCTCGATTTCCGCCGGCGTCTTGATGATGCGCAGCTCGTCCTCGCGCTCCTCGAGCACCAGATCGAGCGGCAGGTTCGCGGTCTTACCGCCAAGTCCGGATTCCTCGCGCACCGCATCGACCAGCGCCTCGACCGCCGGATCAGCACCGCGGAACACGCGCACGCGCAGACCGTCGGCACCAGCGTTGCGGGCGACCGCCTCCTTGAGCTCCGCGATGTCACGGGTTTCGATGCCCGTCATCGTCTCGAAGTCGGCCAACGTGGGCGCGGGGCCCACCCAGAACTCGCCGTGCATGGCGTCCGCGTAGAAGCGCCTGTCGTCGTGTCCAATCGGCGGGGCGACGTACAGCGTGTCGCGGTGGCCCACGGCGCCGTCCTCGCGCACGACCGGGTCGATGACGAGCACCGGACCCGGCTCGATGTCGCCGCCGAGACCGGTCAGGTGCGCGAACGGCGTGCTGGCGCGGAAATTATAGGTCACGTCGTTGGTACGGAAGCGGATGGCGCCGGCCGGAATCACCAGCCGCTCCCCCGGCAGGCTCGCGGCGAAGTCGTCGCGATGCTTGGCGGCGTCATCGGCCAGCGGACTGCGACGCACCTCCTCACGGGGGCTTTCGCCCCAATGCTCGCCGATCTCGCTCTCGAAGCCCGCGCCCTTGATGCGCAGGCCGCCGGCCCGCTTCCCCCGTTCGGGTTCGGTCGCGTTACCTGCCGCGGCGGCCCGTAAAACCGACAACGTCTCGGCGCTGCTTTCCTGACTTGTCATATGGTGTCCCTTCTGCTTGTGATCAGGTCGGCCAAAGATTCGACCGACACGCTCTGTTACGTCCTAGACGCGGAATCGCGCGCACGACATGCCTTGATCTACTTGCCGGCGCCGCCCTTCGGCGTGCCGTCGATGTCGAACCGGTCGAGCCCGTGCGCCCACGGTTCGGGGAAATGGGTCTCGGGGTAGATTTCGGCCATGAACTCGTAGGCTTCCGGGTCATACCGCTTCAGCTCCTCGCGGGTGTTCACCGGGCCACGCACCTCCCAGGAGCCGTCCGGGCTCTCCTCCATCACGTCGAACCAGATGGTGGTGAGCGTGGCGAAGAACTCCTCGTGGTTGCTGATGGCGTAGGTGCCCGGCCACAGTCCGGCCTCCTTGCTTCGGCGATAGAGCTCGCCGAAGCGGCGGTACCGCTCTCCCCCGTGCGCGAACTTCAGGCCGATGAGGTGGATGCCGTGCGCGAACTCGTGGGCGAGGATTGATTCGTGGCGGTATTTGGTCGTGATCGGCCCGTCAAGCACGCGCAGCACGTTCGTCTCGGCGATGGATGCCGCGGGATTGCCCTCGCATGCGCCGTACCCGGCGACCGCGTAGGGCGCGACCTTGTATCCCATGCGGTGTTCGGGCACGTCGAAAGCGTCCTCGTGGGGTCCGTAGACGCTCAGGGTGACGCCGAAGTTGGTCATCACCTTGGCCTCCTCGGGCAGCTTGACCAGCAGGATATCGACCATCTCGCCCGCCTTGTCGCGGGCCTCCTGCGAGGCGTCGTTGCCGGATTTGATGAGGATGCCGGATGCGGTGCGCTGGAAATGCGTGTAGTACGGGTGGTACTGGGCACGGTAGGTCCTGCCGGTCACCGGCCTTCCGTCGGCGGCGGCCAGAGGCGCGCTGAAACCGATGGTGATGTCGTCGAAGTCCTTGACTCGCATCGGGCGGATGGGGCTCACGGTGGTGCGGCGAATCTCCTTCTGGTACAACGTGCCGCTCTGCCATTCCATGCTGTCGTCCCAGACGAACAGCGGCATCGGCGCCCCGCGGAAGTTGAGGTGGTAGACATCGATGCGGTCCGCGTTGACCATATCGGCAGGCCAGAGCACCTCAAGATGGTTCTCGTCGATCAGGGTGACGGAAATCGGTTCGATCTCATGGCCATCGTTCACAGGGCCATCGGATTCGTTACTGTCGGACACCGTTGTCCGCGCTGCTGTTGTGGTGTTCATGACGACTCCTTCGTACGTCAACCAGCCGTTGGCGGCTTCAAGGATGATGCTGAAAATAATAGGGCGGCCGGATGCGGGCCAAGGTGGAGAAGTTGACGTTCAGGTATAGACCTGTACGTACCTTGGCCGGCAACCGGCCGCCATGGGAACTACCGGCAAGCCGGTCGGCGGGTCTGTCTCAGGACCCGGCTCACTCGGCCCAGATGGCCGCCTGAATCTTGTTGCGGAACAGGAAGATCAACACGGAGACGGCGATCTCGAGGAGTGCGATGATCCAGAACATCGGCAGCTGCATATCGAGCGTCTGAAGCTTGCCGAAGATGATCAGCGAGATGGCGGTGCCGATGGCGGCGGACAGCGTGAAGCCCGTCTGCATCTGCGTCTCGTAGGACTTCGGAGCCGCGGCGGCGACCATCGATGCTGCGGCGACGCCATACGGGAAGCCACCGAGATTACTGACGACGTAGTAGATCAGCATGAAGATGACCGAGTACTTCGCGGTGCCCGGGAAGAGCACCACGGTCGGCACGATGAGCAGCAGGTTCGCAATGCCGGAGAAGACAAAACCGAACCACAGGCGGTCGATGGACTTCCACTTGGCACCAATCTTGGTGGCCCACAGCCAGCTGTAGAAGATGCCGGCAAGCAGACCAACGATGGCCACGAACGTGTTGAACGAACCAGGGGCGATCTCAATGCCGAAGAAGTTGCGGTCGATACGCTGGTCGAGGAACATGAGCAGCGTGGTGCCCTGCAGCTGGTAGTCCACGCCAATCACAATCTGCATCAGAATGATCGGAGTGACTGCGCCGAGACGACGACGCTCAGTGCCCTTGATACGCTTGGAACGCCAGATGACCACGAAGAAACCGATGGCGACCAGGAAGGTGAAGGAGCTGACGGTGCTGGCGAACGTGCCGATGGTGGCCTTGCCGGTACCGACCGCGATGCCGATCGCAGCAGCAAGAATCGCAACGACGGCGAGAGCGATCAGGCTGAACTTCTTCTTCTCGGCGTCGGACAGCGGGCGGGACGGCTTGGAACCGAGGGAGCCGAAGAACGCCTTGCCGGGCAGACCGATGGCGGCCGCATACAGGAAGGCGGCGATGGCACCGATGAGGAAGCCCCAGTGATAGTTGATGAGGCCCAGCTGCGCGGCAATCACCGGGGTGATGAAACCGGCGATGCTGTTCGCGATGGTGTGCATGGCGTAGGCACCATCACGACGGCTGTCCTTGCGATGGAACAGCAGGCCCGTCAGCGAGTAGTTCGACGCGCCCATGATCGGCAGGTTGATGAGAATCATGCCGACGATGGCGAACACACGGCCCTGGCTCAGCGAGAACGCCGGAAGGGCGAGAATCGCGCAGGACAGGCCCTTGACGATGTTGCCGATGACCAGCGCCTTGCGGGCACCGAACACACGGTCGGCAAGCCAAGAGCCGACGATGCCGAACATCGAATTGATGGCACCGGTCGCGGCGATCAGCTGGGCAGCCTCGCCCTGCGTGAAGCCCAGACCCTTGGTCCATGGCGTGTACAAATAGTAGATGAGGACCGCGAAGAACGCGCCCCAGCAGATCGAGTTGAAGAAGTTGCCGGCGGCCAGCGACGCGATGCCCTTCGGGTATCCGAAGAACGAGCGGTCGGCGCGTAGGTCGTTGAGTTCCTTCTCCTCGGCGGAAGTCACCTTCTCGCCGTCCTCGTCCACGATCAATGTCCCGTCGTCTTTGACGCTGTCAGTTGTTTTCTGATCGGACATTTCTTACCTCCTTGAAAGGATGGCTGTAAGCCTTGTCTTTTCACGCCGTTAAGAAAGCGTTAGCAATAACGTAAGGCAGAACGGGGGTACGGCACGGTGAACAAATATCGCATAAAGTGGATATTCCTTTGTCCGTCGGTGTTGCAATCCCGGCGTTACAGCGGTGATACACCCCGTTCCACGGCCGTTACGCAAGCATCCCAGTGATTCCCCCGTTTCATCCTTCGATAGCACCGACATCGGGGCCATGATAAACGAGTGACACCTATCGCAAATGTCCGTAAAACACAAAGGAAGCCCCTCCCGCATACGGCGGAAAGGGCTTCCTACAACAGGGAGACGAGAACGGGCTATGCCGCGATCAGTCGCCCATGATGGCGTCCTGGATCTTGTTGCGGAACAGGAAGACGCCTGCGGTGACCACCAGCTCAAAGATGGCGATGATCCAGAACAGCGGCAACTGCGCGTCCAGGGTCTTGAGCTGGCCGAAGATGATCAGCGAAATGGCGGTGCCGATGGCGGCGGACAGCGTGAAGCCCGTCTGCAGCTGTGCCTCGTAGGACTTCGGCGCGCCGGCGGCGACCAGAGACGTGGCCGCGACCCAGTATGGGAAGCCACCGAAGTTGCCGACCACGTAGTAGATGAGCAGCCAGATCACCGAGTACTTGGCGGTCTGCGGGAAGAGCACCACGGTCGGCACGATGAGCAGCAGGTTGGCCACGCCGGAGAAGCCGAAGCCGAAGCACATGCGGTCCACGGACTTCCATTCGCTGCCGAACTTGGTGGCCATGAGCCATGTGTAGAAGATGCCGGCGAGCAAGGCGAAGATGGACACGATGGTGTTGAACGAACCGGGGGCGATCTCGATGCCGAAGAAGTTGCGGTTGATGCGCTGGTCAAGGAACATCAGCAACGTCGTGCCCTGCAGCTGGTAGTCCACGCCGATGACGATCTGCATGATGATGATCGGGGACAACGCGCCCAGACGGCGGCGCTCCACGCCCTTAATACGCTTCGAACGCCAGATCACCGCGAAGAACACGATGGCGATCACGAAGGTGAACGAGCTGATGGTGGTGGCCAGCGTGCCGATGGAGGCCTTGCCGGCGCCCACGGCGATGGCGATGGCCGCCGCAATCACCGCGACGACGATGAGCGCGCCGAAGCCGTACTTCTTCTTTTCTGCCTCGCTCAGCGGGCGGGACGGCTTGGAACCGATCGAACCGAACACGCGCTTGCCCGGCAGACCGATGCAGGCGGCGATGATGAACGCGGCGATCGAACCGATGAGGAAGCCCCAGTGATAGTTGATAAGGCCCAGCTGCGCGGCGATGACCGGGGTGATGAAGCCGGCGATGTTGTTGGCGATGGTGAACATCGAGAACGCGCCGTCACGACGGCTGTCCTTGCGGTGGAACAGCAGGCCGGTCAACGCGGCGCTCGAGGCGCCCATGATCGGCAGGTTCATGAGGACCATGCCGACGATGGCGAACACACGGCCCTGGCTCAGGGAGAACGCCGGCAGGGCAAGCAGGCCACAGGAGATGCCCTTCATGATGTTGCCGATCACGATGGCCTTGCGCGCGCCGAACACACGATCGCCCAGCCACGAACCGACGATCGAGAACACCGAGTTGATGGCGGCCACGGAGGCGATGAGCTGGGCGGCCTCGCCCTGGGTGAAGCCCAGACCCTCCGTCCACGGCTTGTACAGGTAGAACAGCAGGACCGCGTTGTACGAGGCCCAGCAGATCGAGTTGAAAAAGTTGCTGGCGGTCAGCGGGGCGATGCCCTTCGGATAGCCGAGGAAGGAGTGGTCGTTGCGAATGTTCTCTAATTCCTGCTCTTCGGCCGTCGTCACCTTCTGTCCGTCTTCGTCGAGGACGATGCCTTCGGCGGCATCATCGGATTGTTTCGTTTCAGCCATTGCGTACCTCCTTGTATGAGGAGCCGGATATGCGGAATACATGCGTATTCGATTAATGGATGTGTAATTGCGCGAACCTCTGCGCTGGCTTCAACGGTAAACTGATGCTTTCCTAATACCGGGTACACTTTTCACGAAAAAAGTGGATATTCATGCGTACCGGGATGAACGAAACATTGCCGTTACATGAGGATTCGTCAACCCAGGTTCCGCGACGACCGCGACGATCGTCACACACCTCCCATTGCGCTTGTTCCGCACCGCGACACCGCGACACCGCCCGGCAGAGCCTTCCTCGGACCCCCGAAGATTTCTCCACCTAATCGCAGGAGTGGCGAGTGCGGGTGCGAATCGTTTCCCCATACACTGAGGGCAACGATTTGGCATGGATGCCACGGTTTCGCCCATACACCACCCCATGGCATCACAGCCCTTCACTCCAATCAAGGAGGGACCAAATGACCATCCAGTTCAACGAGCAGGCCAGGCAATTCCACCTGCGCAACGACTCCATCAGCTATGTGATGCGGGTGTTGCCGGGTGGCGAGCTCAGCCATGTGTACTTCGGCCCCAGGCTCACCGATGATGGCGACCTGGCGGATCTCAAGACCCCGCCGAGCCAAGGCCTGCTCACCCGCGACGCCGCGGACGCCTATTCCATCGAGGACGAGCATCTGGAGTATCCGGCCGCCGGCTCGGGCGACCTCAACCCGACCGCGCTGGCCATCACCGACACGCGTGGCTCTCATGTGATTCGTCCGCTCTACACCGGCTACACGATCACGGAGGGCAAGCCGGAGCTCGAGGGCCTGTCCTCCACCTACACCGAGGACGACGGCGAGGCGCAGACCCTCGCGATCACGCTTGAAGACGCCCGCCTCGGCATCGAGGTGACGCTGCTGTACACGCTGTTCGCCGACTTCCCGGCCATCGCCCGCAGCGTGAAGGTCACCAACACCGGCAAGGGGTACGGCAAGCCGGTCGATGTGGACGCCGCTTACAGCGCCGACCTCGACCTCACGGACAGCGATTGGGATCTCATCACCCTGACCGGCGAATGGGGACGCGAAGGCACGCCGACCCGCGCGCACCTGCGTCCCGGCCATCAGGGCGTGGCCAGTCTCAACGGCCACACCAGCCATCGCGCCAACCCGTTCCTCGTGCTCGCCCGTCCGGACGCGACCGAAACCCACGGCGCGGCGATCGGCGCCTCGCTGGTCTACAGCGGCAACTTCGATGCCGACGTGCATGTGGACAGCTACCTGCGCACACGCCTGCGCATCGGCATTAATCCGGAGCTGTTCCGCTGGCGTCTGGAGCCCGGCGAATCCCTGCAGCTGCCGGAGACCGTGCTCGCCTACTCCACCGACGGCCTTGGCGCCCTGAGCCGCACCTACCACAGGCTGTATCGCACGCGCATGGCCCGCGGCCCGTGGCGCGACCGTCGCCGCCCGATCGTGGTGAACACCTGGGAGGCCATCTACATGAAGATGGACGAGGACAAGCTCGTGGAACTGGCCGAAAGCGCCAAGGACCTCGGCATCGAGATGCTGGTGATCGACGACGGCTGGTTCGGCCACCGCAACTACGACGACACCTCGCTGGGCGACTGGTTCGCCAACCCGGCGAAGTTCCCGAACGGGCTCAAGCCGGTGAGCGAGCGCGTGCATGCGCTGGGCCTGAAGCTCGGCCTGTGGTTCGAGCCGGAGATGATCAGCCGCGACAGCGTGCTCTTCGAGACGCACCCCGACTGGGTGCTCGGCGACCCGGACGTGGAGCTGAGCGTGGGCCGTCACCAGTATCTGCTCGACCTGACCCGCCCGGAGGTCATCGACTATCTCGAGGACATCATGTCGAAGACCATCCGCGAGGGCGGCATCGACTACATCAAGTGGGACATGAACCGTCAGCTCTCCGAGGTGTACTCCCCCACGCTGCCGGCCGAACGCCAAGGCGAGGTGTACCACCGCTTCGTGCTCGGCTACTACGAGCTACTGCGTCGGCTCAACCGCGACTTCCCCGAAATGCTCATCGAATCGTGCTGCTCGGGCGGCGGCCGCATCGACCCGGGCGTGCTCGCCTACGCCCCGCAGGCGTGGACCTCCGACGACACGGACGCGATGGAACGCGTGAAGATCCAGTATGGCACCTCCTACGTCTATCCGCTGAGCATGATGAGCAACCACGTCTCCGCCGTGCCGAACGCACAGACCGGCCGCATCTCGCCGCTCAAGACCCGCGCGGACGTGGCCTACTTCGGCACGTTCGGCTACGAGCTCGACCCGCGCACGGTGACCGACGAGGCCGAGCGCGAGGCCATCCGCGAGCAGATCGCATTGGATAAGAAGTACGCCTCGCTGGTGGCCACCGGCGACTTCTACCGCCTCATCAGCCCGTTCGCGCTCGAGCCGGCGTTCGGCATGACGCACGCCGCATGGATGGTGGTCTCCCCCGACCGTCGCGAGGCGCTGGTGGGCTACTACCGCACACATGTTGGCGTGAACCTCATGCCGTTCCACTTGAAGCTCGCCGGGCTCGACCGCACCGCCAAGTACCAGGTCGAGGAGATCGGCTTCGACACGAATCCGTGACGTCCGCGCTATGGCGACGAGCTCGAGGAGGTGGGCCTGACGTTCATCGACGGCTCGTCCGGCGAATGGCGTTCGAAGATCCCCGGCGGCGACAACCTCTCCCGGCTCTTCCACCTCACCGCCCTGTAATCCCCTCTGAGGGGAGCTGTCCCGGTTCACCGTCCGCAACGCGAACCCGGTCGGTTGGCTCCCTTCTCTGAGGGGAGCTGTCGTCGCAGGCGACTGAGGGGAGCCAAGCCACCAACCACCAACACCCGTAACCATCCCATCAATCCAACCGAAAGGAACATCATGAGCGACACCGCACTCACCGACCAGCAGATCGTCGACACCGACGCGCAGCTGCTGTACATCGGCAACACCGGCACCGTCGAATTCGACCTGACCCTGCCCACCGAGGGCAAGAACGGCTCCACGGTCACCTGGGCCACCAGCGACGAGCGCTGGATCCAGACCGATGGCACCGTGCACATGCCCGAATACGGCCGTGGCGACCGCGACGTGACGCTGACCTCGACGCTCACCCACGGGGACGCGACCGCGACCCGCGAGTTCACCGTCAAGGTGCTCGAGCAGGCCAACAAGATCAAGGTCAAGGAGTTCTTCCCCATCGAACTCGACGTCAAGGCCGGCTCCACGTTCGAGCTGCCGATGTTCGCCGCCGTGCGCACCGACGACGACCGCCTGCTCTCCCAGCGCATCAACTGGGACGACGGCGTGGAGCACACCGCGGGCGAGCCCGGCGAGGAGTCGTTCCACGGCCTGATCGACGGCAGCACCATCGACGCGCACGCCACCGTGCATGTGCACACCGAGGACCCACAGGCCCCGGTGGACGCCACCGCCAAGGTCAACCCGGTGTCCATCAGCCACGTCCGTCTGACCGGCGACGGCTTCCTCGCCCGCAACCAGGCCCGCCGTCTGGAGTTCCTGCGTACCGTGGACGATGACCAGATGCTCGTCGAATTCCGTCGTGCCGCCGGCCTCGACACCAAGGGCGCACCGGACATGATCGGCTGGGACGCGCCGGACTCCCTGCTGCGCGGCCACACCACCGGACACTACCTCTCCGCGCTGGCCCTGGCCTATGCGGCCAGCGGCGACGAGACCATCAAGTCGAAGCTCGACTACGTGGTCGCCTCGCTTGCCGAAGTGCAGGACGCCTTCGAGGGCAAGGAGGGCATCCACCCCGGCTTCCTGTCCGCCTACTCCGAATTCCAGTTCGACAAGCTGCAGGAGTACGCTCCCTACCCGACCATCTGGGCGCCGTACTACACGCTGCACAAGATCCTCGCCGGCCTGATCGACGCCTACAACTACGCGGGCAACCAGACCGCACTCGACGTAGCCTCCAAGGTGGGCGACTGGACCTACGACCGCCTGTCCAAGCTGCCGCACGAGCAGCTGCAGAACATGTGGAGCATGTACATCGCCGGCGAGTTCGGCGGCATGAACGAATCGCTCGCCAACCTGTACGCCCTGACCCACGAGCCGAAGCATCTGGCCGCGGCCCGCCTGTTCGACAACGACCGCCTCATGGTGCCGATGCGCCAACATGTGGACTCGCTGGGCGGCATGCACGCCAACCAGCACATCCCACAGGTGATCGGCTCGGTCAAGCTGTTCGAGGCCACCGGCGTGCCGTACTACCTCGACCAGGCGAAGTTCTTCTACGACTCGGTGCTCGGCCACCACATCTACGCGCTGGGCGGCACCGGTCAGGGCGAGATGTTCCACCAGCCCGACGAGATCGGCAACCTGATCTTCGACAATACCGCGGAAAGCTGCGCCTCGTACAACATGCTCAAGCTCTCCGCCGAGCTGTACCGCTACTTCCCGGAGGACGCCAAGTTCGGCGACTACTACGAGCGCACCACGGTCAACCACATCGCGGCGTCCACCGACCAGGTGCCCGAGGGCGGCAGCCTGTACTTCTTCCAGACGCAGCCGGGTGGCCAGAAGAGCTTCGACGTGGAGAACAGCTGCTGCCACGGCACCGGTCTGGAATCGCACTTCTACTACGCGGAAGGCGCCTATTACACGGACGCCGACGCGCTGTACGTGCGCCTGTACCTCAACGGCACGCTGGACGACGAGGCCGCGAAGCTCACGGTGAGCGTGGAGGACGTCAAGCCCGAGCATGTGACCATCGACGTGGAGCATCTGGCCAAGAAGACGCTGCGCCTGCGCGTGCCGGGTTGGAGCGTGGACGGCAAGGTCGCGGTGAGCGTGAACGGCGAGGCCGTGGAGTCCATCGTGGTGGAGGCCGCCCGCACGGATTCCGGTGAGCTGGCGTTCGCCGCCGACGAGCTCGGCCTCGACACCTTCGACGGCGCGCGCATCGAGCTTGACTTCGAGCCGCACATGCATCTGTTCCCCACCCCGGACCGTCCGGAGCTGGCGGCCGTGGCCTGGGGCCCGTACGTGCTCGCCGCCCTGAGCGACGAGACCAAGTACCTGGACGTGCCGGTGGACGAGTCCGACCCGGACGCCGCGTTCGTGCGCGAACCCGGTACGCTCACCTTCACGCATCAGGCCACCGGCCTGAAGTTCGTGCCGCTTGAGCAGATCGAGTTCGAGCACTACCACGCCTACGTGCGCGTGAAGTGATTCGCCGCATCCGCCCTGCCGGTGTCTGCCCCTCTCAGGTGAGGGACAGACACCGAGCGAGTAATCCGGCGGATTGTCCGCAGGCGCATCGAACGGTTGTGCCACATCAGGCTCTCCTCTTCGGAGGAGAGCCGATTCCATATCGACGTCCGTAATCCGTCCGTAATCCGTAAAGGAGAACACCATGCAGATCATCAACGACGATGGCCGCTTCACGCTGACCGACCCCCATGGCACGGCCTGCCCGCTGACCCCGATCACTGTGGGAGCCGTGTGCGTCAAGGCGTCGGGCTCGCGCGTCACGACCGGAACCCTGACCGGCCAGCCCGATGCGCACGGCATTGGCGTGACGGTTGCCATCGACGGCGCGACGGACGATGTCTACGCCAGCCTCACGGTCACCGTGCGCAACGACGGTGATGCACCGGTCACGCTTGATGATCTGTATGTCGACTTCGGCGTCGCCCGTACGGCCTCGAACGCACACTTCCCCGTTGACCCCGCCTCCCGCAACTTAGTCGCCGGAGTCAACGCATCCGGTATTCACACGGCACACGACCCGTCATCCATCACCCATCTCGACGACCGGCCGACCCCGCTGGACTCCCCCGACGCCTTCCTGCTGCTGCCCTACGCCGGCCAGCGCGACTTCCGTCTGCTGGTCATGCCGTATGACACCACGCAGTTCGAGCTGGTGGAGCCGGTGAGCCCGTCCGCATACCGTTGCTATCTGCGTTCCGCAGGCCGGCGCGGCGCACCGGAATACTCGAATACACACTGGCATGAGCCGGCCCTTACGCTCACGCTCGCACCGGGCCGGGCCGAATCGTTCACCATACTGCTCACGTTTGCATCGAGCGAGAACGACATCGCGTCCTTCCTCGTGCGATTCGCGCAGACGCCGCGCGGTTTCGAGGACGGCGCGAACGGCATGGATTCGCTCTATCACTTCCTGCTGGACGACCCGAAATCCATCCACGCGAGCCACGACCTGACCAACGGCTACCAGTCGGCGGTCATCACGGACGGCCGCCTCGCCTCGCTGACCACGCCGGCCGGCGGTATCGAGGCCATCGATCCGGACATGGGCTTCGGCGATGTCACCATCACGTATGACAACGATCGCACGTTCTCGACGGCCGGCCTGAATGGCTATCTCGGCGCGGATGGCGACGCCGTGTTCCGCGACGGGCCGCTTCAGGCAACCTTGTCGTTCCGGCTGGACGGCCGCACGCTGCACGCGACGGTCTCGCTCGCCAACACGGGCGGCGAACCGCTGACCCTGACCGATGTGAGCATGGCCGTGCCGCTGAACAGCCGCATGGCGTGGGGCGTGGACGCCGCGCAGCGCATGATCCGCCACACACAGGTGGCCGGCGACAACTCGTTCATGCTGGCCACGCCCTCCGACGGCAAGCCGCCGTATCTGCTGGGCATCCCCGCGGACGGCGTGCGCTGGGAACTGTTCGATCTCGGCAAGCAGCAGACGCGCGACGACGAGACCCGTGAGGTGTACCGCATCCACATGCATGGCGACGCGGCGGCGGCCGAAGCCCGCACCCATGAGGGCGGGCGCTGGCGTCTGCCGACCAGCTCGCTGACCCTGGCGCCCGGCGAACGGCGTGCGTTCGGCCTCGACCTGCTCTGGGTGGGCGGATACGCCGAGGCGCGACGCGAACTGATCGCCCATGGCAAGCTTGATGTGCAGGTGGTGCCCGGCTATACGCTTCCGCGCGGCACCGAGGCGCTCATCAAGATCGACTCACGGTATGCGGACGTCACGCTCACCGCCGAGCATCCAGACGAGACCGCGATTCGGCTGGTCGAGGATTGCGCGATCGATGCGGGTTCGGGTGACGGGGCCGCAAGCCGTTACGCAGGCACAGGTGACCGTAACGGCACGGGCGACGACGGGAATCGCCACGGACGTCACGGCGTGTTCCGCCGCATCTACGGCGTGCGGCTCGACCGGCTCGGCGAGAACCTGCTGACGTTGCGTTACGGCGACGGCCGCGCTGGCTATCTGGAGCTGTTCGCCACGTTGCCGGTCGGCGAGCTCATCGATTCGCGTGCCGATTATCTGCGACGCTGCCAGGCCGACGCACCGGACAAGTGGTATGACGGCCTGCTGCAGGAGCGCAACACGAAGACCGGCGCGCTGCTCAACCCGGACAACTACGACGAGATCAAGGGCTGGCGCATCTACGAGGTCACCTGCGACGACCCGGGCCTTGCCAAGCCGGCGTTCCTCGCGGCGAAGAACGCCGAGCACCCGGTCGAGGACGAGGTGCGGGCGCTCGACCGGTATCTCGGCTCGTTCGTGTGGGGCGGGCTGCAACGCACCGATGAGGAGGAGTGGCCGTACGGCGTCTACGGCGTGCCGGACTGGAGGAACCTGCGCGACCATCGCGGGCTCAACGGCAACGAGCAGCTGCATATCGGACGTCTGTGGGACTACCCGCATGTGGCGCTCACCTGGTTCATGATGTACCGGATCGCCGTGCGCAAACCGGAATGGACCGCACTGCCGGCACGCGAATACCTCAAACGCGCGTGGGGCACGTTCACGGCGATGTACCGGTATCCGGACGAGGTCGGCTACGACTACGAGTCGAAACTGGACAATACGTCGCCGTACAAGACCGGCTACTACAACGAGCTGGTCATCGCCGACGTGATCGATGCGCTGCGCGCCGAGTGCGAGCCGGTACACGCCGCCCAGCTGGAGGCGTACTGGAACCACAAGGCCGACTTCCTCATCCGGCAGGCCAAGGACCTGTTCGGCTCCGAATACGCCTTCGATACCACCGGGTTCGAGACCACGCAGGCCGTGGTGGACTGGGGGCGCGGCCATGCGATGCGCGTGTGGAACACGGACGGACGGTCCGCGACCTCGTACCGCGCCGGCGACGTGGAGCGGTTCGACCGCTACCAGCGCGCCTGCAACATCGCCTGCCGAGGATGGCTGGAGAACGGCTATTACGTCACCGGTTCCGACATCCGCAACGACACGATGCAGTACACGTTGAGTTACATGTCGCAGATGGGCGGCTGGTCGCTGCTGCAGGACGCCTTGTACGCGGACGGTTCGCCGTTCGGGCTGCTGCGGCTCGCCTCGGCGTCGCTGCTGAGCTCGTGGGCACTAATCAACGCCGGCGATAAGGAGAGCGGGTACGGATACTGGTTCCCGGGCGCCGAGAACCAAGGCGCCTCCAGCGGCGGGTTCGAGCCGCTCCCCTACGCCACCACCTGGCTCGGCCAGCCCGCTGACCGTGGTTATTGGATCTACGGCTGCGAGACCGATCTCGGCTATTGCGGCTACTTGCGCGGCGCCGCAACGGTCGTGGCCGACGACCCGGATTTCGGGCGCGTGGTATACGGCGGCACGCAGTCGGATGATGATCAGGCCGGCATCAATGTGACGCGCGACGGCGACGGCACCCGAATCACAGGCACGGATGCCACCGGTATCCCGACCACTGCTTCCAGCGGTCTCATGACGCGCGGCGTCGTCGGCACCCGAATCACCCACATCACGCCCACCGACGGTGTGAACCGGCGGTTCCATCTCATCCGGTCCGCCGCCGACCGCATCCATGTGATGCTCGACGGCGCCCGGTACGCCAGTGCGACCATCGAGGAATGCGAATCCGGCCGGACCATCATCTCCCTCGACGTCACCGACGCGATTGACGGCCGCGCCACCCTGCGCGCCTTCACCCACAACGACGCCGTTCTGACCATCGGCCGTCACTGCGGGCGCGACCTCACCATCCCCGTGTCCGACGGACCGGTCTCCATCAGCCTCGGCTGAGACCGGCGGCCGAATATGAGAATTGTACTCTCTCTCCTATACTGAAAGGAGCAAATGCATAGCCACTTGACGAAGTGAGAATCAATGGACGGCGTTCCGGCATTGTTGTTTGTCATTGGCCTAGTTGCGGCAATTGCGATATCGGTCGTTTTGCTTCGGCTGTCAGGCAACCGGCTCGCAATCAATCTTGGTCTGTATGCGACAGCTCTGGCATTGCAGGCTGTAGCGTTACTGCTGGTCCCGTCGATGTCGTTCGTCTATCTGCGCGGCGCGATAGACATCGATGTGGCCGATTTCTATGCTTCTCCGATGGCCGCGCTTTTCCCTCTCGCAGCAATCGTCGCGTTCGCCGTGGCTGACGGAATCATGGTGGTCAAACGCTTCTGGAAGGCCTGATTGGTAGCGACGGTATGAAACGGCTGGCAGGACTGCGAATGGTCCTGCCAGCCGTTTCGTATTGCGACGCGATGCCCGTGTGCTACACACACCTGCCGTGCCGTCGAATCAGCGTCGTCACGCCTTGGTGATCTCGAAGAACGTGGGCACGCCCTTCCAGTTGGGCTCCACGTTCTTCACGTTCTTGCCGAAGACCGCATTCGCGTTCTGGTTGTACAACGGAATCTGCGGCAGATCGTTGAGCAGAATCTCCTCGGCCTGCTGGTACAGCGAGTTCGCCTTGTCCACGTCCGAGGCCTGCGCGGCCTGATCGAGCAGTGCATCGAACTCGGGGTTCTTGTAGTCACCGTCGTTCGAGCCCTTACCGTCCGCGGCACCGGACGAGAAGATCGGCGTCAGGTAGTTCTCGATGGACGGGTAGTCGGCCTGCCAGCCGGCGCGGAACGCGCCCTTGATCTTGCGGTCGGTCACGGCCTCGTGGAACTCGTTGCCGGTGGGCATCGGGGCGGTGGCGGCGTCGATGCCCAGCGTGTTCTTGATCTCGTTGATCACAGCATCGTAGATGGGCTTCATGTCGCCGTCGGTGCTGAACGCGATGGTGAACTTGCCGCTCCACGGGTTGATCTCATCGGCCTGCTTCCACAGCTCCTTGGCCTTGTCCGGGTTGTATTCGAGGTTCTCGTTGCCCTTGAGGCTGTCGGAGTAGCCGGAGATCGGCGGGGCGGAGAAGTCCTTGACCGGCGTGGCGGTGCCGGCGAGCAGCTTGTCGCACAGCATCTTGCGGTCGATAGACATCGAGATGGCCTGACGGCGCAGCACGCCCTCCTCGCCGGTGAAGTGCTCAAGCGTGGACGGAATCGTGAACGTGGCGATGCCGGAGCTCGGCTTGCTGTAGGCGTTGAGACGAGAATCCTTCTGGAAGGTCTTAACGGCCGAGGGCGGGATGGTGGCGGAGACGTCCAGGTTGCCGCCCTGCACATCGGCGTATGAGGAGCTGTTCGACGTGTAGATCTTGAAGGTCAGGCCGTTGTTCTTCGGCTTGAAGTTGCCCCGGTAGTCGGGGTTCTTCACCAGCTCGATGCTCTGGCCGTGCTCCCACGACTTGAACTTGTACGGGCCGTTGCCCACCGGGTTGTTGCCGAACTTCTCCGGGTCCTTGTAGAAGGATTCGGGCACCGGGTAGTAGCCGGAATAACCGAGGATCACCGGGAACACCGAGTTGGGGGCGTTGAGCTCCACGCTGAAGTGCGTGTCGTCGGTGACGTGCAGGCCGGACAGCTGCTCATCACCCTTGAGCTTGGAGGTGTCTTGCAAATCGTCGTAACCCTTGATCATTGAGAAGAAGCTGGCACACAGCTGGCCGTTCTTGGCGTTGGCCGTGTAGCTCCACGCCTTGGTGAAGCTTTCGGAGGTGACCGGCGTGCCGTCGGTGAACTTCCACCCCGACTTCAGCACGATGTCGAACTTGGTGTTGTCCGCATTCGGCGTGATGGACTCGGCCACCTCGTTGACCGCGGTGCCGTCCGGCTTGAAGCCGATCAGTCCGGAGAAGAGCATGTCGTTAACGTTGCCGCCGGCTGCCTCATAGGTGTTACCGGGGACGAGCGGCTTCTGCGGTTCGACCGTGGAGATGGTGATGATGTTGTCGCCCGCGCCGCCACTTGCGGACGCGCCGCCATTGGAGCCCGTGCCGCAGCCGGCGAGCAGCATGGTGACGGACAGCATGGCCGCCGAGACCATGGCTATGCGCTTATGCCTGATAATCATGGGAGTCTTCCTTCCTGTTCCTCGGCGGGGCGTCGCGGCCAGCTCTTCTCATCGGTCGCGCAGAGGTCTGACAACACCATGTGCGAGATCCCGAAAGCCGGACCGCGCTCCACCTTTGGTCAGGGAGTATAGGTTCGCGATTGTTACGCAATCGGCCCACTTTCATTGCCGATGGCCATTTCCAGCCGATTCCAGAAGAGAACTCCACTCCACCTCAGAAAAATCCACCAACCGTAGGTGTCTTCTCCCGTGAGTTCCCCGTGGGTTCTTCAGCGTCCGGATTCTGTCAGAAGTGAGGGACTCCTGACCATAATCGGACGCAAAACCGCCTCTTGGCGTCCGTTAATGGTCAGAACCAGCGGATTCCTGACAGAATCCGGACGCTAAGAAGCCTGATTGCGGCCGTTTTCCGTCAGAAGCGACGTGTTACTGACAGAAAACGGACGCTTACTCACTCCTCAGCGGCTGGTTTCTACCAGAAGAGATGCGCTTCCAGTAGAAAACGGACGCTTACTCGCTCTTCAGTGGCTGTTTTCTACTGAAAGAGCATGACTCTCGGTAGAAAACGGACGCTCACCGGCTCCTCAGCGGCCGGTTTCTACTGGAAACGGCTGCCTTCTGGTAGGAAACGGCCGCTGCGGAGATCGAATAGGCCTAGGCGACCGAGCAAATCGGAGACGGGGAAGAGACGGGATAAACGGCACCAACCAAATCAGCGAGGCACCGACCAGGTTGGCCGTCACCGTGCAAACAGACCGGTGCCGGCCAGCCCAACCTACGCAGCCACGAAAGGCACCGTGAGGCGGATGGAATCGAGGTCCACGGTGAAATCGGAGAGCGGCACGGCAGCGAGGCGCTTCGAGTTGTTGTAGATGGCGAGCGCGAGGCGGTGGCCGGCGCGCACGGTCCAGTCGGTGGGCAGCAGGTCGAAGCCAATCTCATACCATTCGTCCACGGCCGTGGGCGTGAACTCGCTGAACGAATCCTTGTGCGCGGTGGCGATCCAGCCGCGGGTGACCATGTTCTGCATCTCGTGGGACTTACGCGGCACGCACACCACGTACGACGCCTTGTCGTCATCGGTGTAGCCTCCCACCGGCGGACGCTTTTCGGTGAGCTCCACGAGGGCGTGGATGTCCTCGCTCACCTGCACGTAGTTGCCTTCGCCGTATTCGATGAGCGAGGCGCACAGGTTGGTGTCGGGCGCGGACGCCTTGACGCGCAGGCTGATGTGCGGGGTGCCGGAGATATGCCAGTCGCGCTCCAACGGCTCGCCGACGTACAGCAGGCGGTCGTCGTGTGCCTTGGCGGATTCGGCAAGGCGCGTGAGCTCCGGAATGCGCGCGCCCTTGATGACTGCGACGTGTGCGGGCTCGTCGGGATCCGCCGGCACCGACGCCGACGCCACGTCCGCCAAGACCTCATCAGCCGCCACGCCAGTCACGCCCGACGCCGCCACGCCAGTCAAAGCCGACGCAGCCGACGACGTAGCCTCGTCCCCGGCACCATCCAATGCGCCCAGCGCGTCCAACGTGTCCAGCGCACCCAGCCGCGCGTCCTCGCCGCCGGCCACGCCGAACGTGTGGTCGGTCGCACCCGGCACGGGCCAGCTCGGGTACTCGTGCCAGTTGCCGTCCGGGTCCTCGATGGAGGCCTCGGGCTCGTCCATGATGCCGTTGTCGATGCCCTTGAGCCAGTAGTCGAACCAACGCTCCAACGTCGTGAGCCATGCGTCGTGGCGCACGTCGAACGGGTCGTCATGTGCGTACTGATGCAGCCAGATCTTGCGGGGCACGCCGTACTCCCCCAGCGCCTTCCAGTAGGTGCCCACCTGGTTCATCATCACGTTGAGGTCGTTGACGCCGTGCACGATGAACACGCTCGCCTTGTACCGGTCCACATGCGAGCGATAGTCGCGCTCGGCCCAGAACTCGTTGTAGCTGCGGTGCTTCTTGTCCGAGCCGTCGTGCAGGCGCTGCCAGCCGCCCTTGGTGTTGAACCGCTGGAGACGGCCTTCGGCGGGCGATTGCAGGCTGGCGGCGAAGTTGTCCGGCTCCCACCAGCCGCCGTCCGCATCGTCGCCGTTGAGCAGCGTGCCCTGCGGATGGTACCAGTCGTACTGGCTGGAGATCGCGGAGATCGGCACGATGGTCCTAAGCCCGTCGATGCCGGTGGCGGCCATGCCGTTGGGCACCGAGCCGTCGTAGGACTTGCCGATCGCGCCGACCAGACCGGACGCCCAGTCGGCCTTCACCTCGTTGTCCGGCGTGCGGCGGTCGCGGGTCAGGTATCCCTTGGCACGTCCGTTGAGCCAGTCGACCACCGCGTTGGCGGAGGCCACGTCCTTCGGGCCGCCGATGTCGCAGAATCCCTCGGACAGCGACGTGCCGGACGTGCTCAGCAGGATGACCGCGTAGCCGCGAGGCACGAAGTAGTTGTCGAAGAAGAAGGTGAACTGCTTGAGCGGGCTGTTCCACTTGTCCTCCGGGTGCGCGTACTCGATCATCTCGCCGTGACGCGGGTAGAGCGAGTAGTACGGGCTCGGGTCCATGATGGCCGGGATCTTTTCGACGCCGTCCAGTTCGCGCGGGCGGATGATGTCCGCGCGCACCAGATCGTTGCGTCCATCAGCATCGCCGTCGAACGGCAGTTCGATGTAGACGAACTCGCGAATCGCGTTTTCGTAGGAGTACTGTTCATCGGTCATATTCGGTTCCCCTCTTACCTGATGTTTGCCTGATTCACGGGATTTCCCGTCAAAATACCCACGCGGGAATCGCGAATATGTGCAGGAACCCCTGTTTTAGGTGGAAGATTCTTCCCGATTCGGGTAATAGGGGTACGAGTGGGGTGATTACCGGGCTTTCCGCTCCCCTCAGTCGGCTATGCTGACGGCTCCCCTGAGAGAGGGGAGTCGAAGCGAGGGGAGCCGAAGTATAAGCCCTCAGCACTCGACCACGTTGACGGCGAGCCCGCCCTGGGAGGTCTCCTTGTACTTGGCCATCATGTCCTCGCCGGTGTCCTTCATGGTCTTGATGGCCTGGTCGAGGGTGACGATGTGCGAGCCGTCACCGAGCATGGCCATGCGCACCGCGTTGATGGCGGTGTTGGCTGCCATGGCGTTGCGTTCGATGCAGGGAATCTGCACGAGTCCGCTCACCGGGTCGCAGGTCAGGCCCAGATTGTGTTCGATGCCGATCTCGGCCGCGTTCTCCACCTGCGCCACAGTGCCACCCATCACCGCGCACAGGCCGGCGGCGGCCATCGAACAGGCCGAGCCAACCTCGCCCTGGCAGCCGACCTCGGCGCCGGAGATGGAGGCGTTGCGCTTGAACAGGTATCCGATGGCACCGGCGGTGAGCAGGAACGTCACGATGCCGTCCTCGTCGGCCGAATCCACGAAATGCCAGTAGTATTCCAGCACAGCCGGGATGATGCCGGCCGACCCGTTGGTCGGCGCGGTGACGATGCGGCCGCCGCCCGCGTTCTCCTCGGAGACGGCCAGCGCGAACAGGTCCACCCATGCGGCGTCCGAGGATTCGAGCACCGCATCCACCCGGCGGCGACGGTTGAGCAGGTCGCTGTTGGAGGCGAGCCGGGAGTACATCTTCGGCGCGCGGCGCGGCACGTCAAGACCGCCCGGCAACGTCTTCATCTCACTCGTACAGCCATTGGTCACACACTCGCGCATCACCTGCCACACGCGCAGAAGATCGGCGCGCACCTGCTCGGCCGGCCGCATCGCAATCTCGTTGGCCCACACCACGTCGGCGATGGGCATGTGCTCGCGCTTGCAGATCTCGAGCAGTTCGTCGCCCGAGGTGAAATCGTAGGGCACCTGCGGGCCGAAGTCGGTGGCGGACTCGTCCTCGTCGGCGAACGCGGTGCCCTCCGGCGGACGGTCGTGGATGCCGATCATGAGGTCGTCCGGGTGGCCTTTGCGGATGAAGCCACCGCCGATCGAATACCAGACCTGCTCGTCAACGAGGTTGCCGGCGGCGTCGAACGCCTGGAACCGCATGCCGTTGGGGTGCGCGGCCATGCGCTGCCACAGTTCGAACGCCACGTCGTGCTCGTAGTCGAAGTCGATCTCGTGCGTGCCGTCGAGCATGAGCTTTCCGGTGCGTTCGCACTCCTGCTTGATGGTGAGTACATGGTGGGTGTCCACGGTGGCGGGCAGGTTGCCCTCAAGACCTGCAACGGTGGCGCGGTCGGTGCCGTGGCCCATGCCGGTCAGCGCGAGCGAGCCGTACAGGGTGCTGCGCACGCGGGCCACGCGCTCGAGCAGGCCGCCGTCCTTCAGCGACTCCGCGAAGGCGTGGGCCGCGCACATCGGGCCCACCGTATGCGAGGAGCTTGGCCCCACGCCGATCTTGAACATGTCGAGAATGCTGAACATCAGTACTCCTTTCCCATCGGATTGCCTTGACTAGCTTTAATTCCTGAATCGCCGCACATCACAGCGGGCGCCGTACTCCAGACCGCGTCCGTACGCGGCGCACCGGGCCGGCGACCGACCGCCTCGTATGCACCCAGCCGCCCGCACACCTCGCCCGCGACCCACGCGTCCGCACCTCTCGCCCGCTACTCCTCGATGGCGTGCAGGTGGAAGATGCGCGAGAGGTTGTCGCCGAGCGGCACCCGCGGATGCAGCTGGCTGTTCGACCCGTCGGTCATCGCCAGTCCCACCCGCTGTAGCTCGTCGCCGTAGCGCGGCCGGCGCTCCACGTCGAAGCCGATCTCATCGACCGCGTACCGCACGCTCTCATCAAGCCCGGTGAGCCGCAGATACCGCACCGGCACGTTGACGCCCACACGGTTGCGGTAGTACCCGGCCAGCGCCTCGCGCCGGTTGCGCGAGACCACGATCCACGCCACATCCGTCGGCGAGGAGGCCGTGCGGGAGCGGAACGGGTCGAGCAGCCGGTAGAAGTCGCCGCAGCGTATAAGTTCCGCATATTCCTTGGCCAGCGCGATCTGCCCGCGGATTGTACGCCGCTCCTCCTCGGTGCAGGCGCGCGGGTCGAGCTCGTAGCCGAACACGCCGAACAGGGCCACGTCGCCCCGGGTCTTGAGCGACGCCGACCGGCCGGTCTGCGCGTTGGGCACCGGGGTGATGTGGTTCGACATCACCCCGAGCGGGTAGGCGAGCGATGTGCCGTACTGGATTTTGACGCGTTCCATGGCGTCGGTGCAGTCGGAGATCCAGTACTGCGGGCAGTATGCGAGCACGGCCGGGTCGAGACGTCCGCCGCCGCCCGCGCTGGCCTCGATGAGCAGTTCGGGGAACCGTTCGAGCAGTCGGGACAGCAGGTCGTAGTAGCCGAGCACGTACCGGTGGTAGATCTCGCCCTGCCGGTCGGCGGGCCACGCGGCGGAGAACACCTCGGAGAGTGAACGGTTCATGTTCCATTTGATGTAGTCCACGTCGTTGTCCGCGATCACCGCCGACATTGTGTCGAGGATGTGGTCGCGCACCTCGTCGCGCGTCAGGTCGAGCACGTACTGGTGACGTCCGATGCTCAGCTCGCGCGTGGCGTCGCCGAGCGCCCAGTCAGGGTGGGCCCGGTACAGGTCGGAATCGGGGTTGACCATCTCCGGCTCGAACCACAGGCCGAACTTGAGGCCGAGCCCGTGGATGTGGTCGGCCACGGGCTTGAGCCCGCGCGGGAACTTGTCCGTGTCCGGCGTCCAGTCGCCGATGGACGAATCGTCCCAGTCGCGGTGGCCGAACCAGCCGTCGTCCACCACGACCAGTTCCATGCCGAGATCCGCGGCTTGGTCGGCGAGCTCCATCACGCTTCGCTCGTCCACATGCATGTACAGCGCCTCGTAGGTGTTGAGCGCCACGGGGCTGCGCCGGTCGCGCCACGGGCCGCGCGCCATGCGGGTGCGCAGCAGCGTGTGGAAGGTCTGGCTCAGCGCGCTCAGTCCGTGGTCGGAATACGCGACGATCGCCTCCGGGGTCTGGAAGGACTCCCCCGGCCCTAGCCGCCAGCGGAACAGCTCGTGGTTGATGCCGGCGCGCAGGCGCACGCCGTTGAACGAACTGACGGTCGCCTCGATGTTGAAGTTGCCGCTGTAGGCCAGACTCATGCCGATCGCCTCGCCGTGCAGCTCGTCGGTGCTGGGACGGGCGAGCATCACGAACGGGTTGGCGTGCTGGCTGCTGCGTCCGTCGAGGCTGGAAACGCGCTGTCCGCCGACGCGCAGCGGCACGCGGGTCGCTTCGCATTCGCGCGACCACGCGTTGGTGAGCGTGAGCATGTCCCACTCCGCGTCCGGCAGGTCCAGCGAGCAGCTGTATGCCGATTCGATGGCAAGCCGATGGGCTCCCACGTTCTCCAGACGCACACTGCGGGTAATCACCGGCAGGTCCTCGTAGATCGAGTACCGGAGCACGACCTGCAATCCCAGCGCATCGTCGCGCAGGATGATCTCCAGCGTCTGCGCCTCGCCCGTATCCTCGACGTAGGTGGATGGCATCCCTTGGATGGCCGGCTTGCCGTTGACGATCGTGTGTCCGGCATAGGTGAGCCGGGCGACGTGCGAGCCGCGCTCGTCGCACACGGTCAGCGCGCACGGGCGCAGGTCGCCCGACCCGGTCACCGGGTATTCCTGTCTGATCTGTTCGAGCGACAGCAGTCCGCGGTCATCGCTGACGGCGAGCATGTCACGGAACAGAATCTCCTGCAGGTCGGTCAGCGGACCGTCGTCCCTGAGTCGCGCGCCGAAGTACAGATGATTGAGCTCGCCGCCCTCCAGCACGCGCAATACGTAGCTGACGTATCGGTTGCGCAGATGGAACTGTCGCGAGGGTTCCAGAAAGGCAATCGTCATGGCCTGCCGCCTTTCGCTGGTCTGATGATCGGTCGTGTGGATGACTCCACGGATGATGTTGCACTCAGCATATTGCGTACGATGGCATCGCGCGCCGGGCAACCGTTCGATTCGGTGGAGAAAACTGCGGCATGATCCGCGCCGCCGCAGCCTTCTCCGGCCGAACCTGACGACCGTCCCGTCTCAGGCGTCCGATCGCAGTCGCCCACCCGCCTACGTAGCCGTACCACCATACTCATATACGCACATATACGCCGTCGATGTGAACGACCGTATGCAGGCGCGTAAACCGGGTGAACGAAGAAAAACACACCTTATTCGAAGAAAAGGAGAGTCCACGCCTCTGCCGGCATCCACTACGATATTGATGGGATATTGGGCCCGAGGCCCGCCGGACGAACGAACAGGGGGTGCAGCCATGCCGACGATCATCGCCGATCTGCCGGCGGCCGAGGTCTCGTTCGAATCGACCGGCCAGTTCATCGGCACGCCGGGATGGATCCACGAGCGCCGCACCCTGGACAGCTTCGAGCTGATCTTCGTCAAGCGCGGCATCCTGCCGTTGCGCGTGGGAGGCGAGGACCTGCGCGTGGGCGGCAAGGACATCCTCATCATCCCCCCCGCAGACCCCGCATGAGGGCAACGGATACCTCACCGATACGCTTGAGTTCTTCTGGGTGCATTTCCGTATCCGCCACTGGCGTCGGTCGAACGCGACGGGCGGCATGGGCACGTCCTCCGCCTACAACGACCATTCGCTGGTGCTGCCGTTGTCCAGCTCGCAGATGGACACCGACCGGCTGACGATCATGTTCAACCAGTTGCTCGACATCTATCAGATGAGCTATCCGGAGCCGAGCTCGTACTGCGACTACTTCACCACATGCCTGCTCTACGAGGTGGCCTCGCTCACCGGGCGGGCGGCCGCGGCGAACAGCGAACAGCGTGAACGCCATGCGCTGCAGAAGGTGCATGAGTGGATTCG
Source organism: Bifidobacterium sp. UTBIF-78 (assembly GCF_006408945.1). Taxonomy (NCBI): domain Bacteria; kingdom Bacillati; phylum Actinomycetota; class Actinomycetes; order Bifidobacteriales; family Bifidobacteriaceae; genus Bifidobacterium; species Bifidobacterium sp. UTBIF-78. The sequence continues at coordinate 79,966 of NZ_JFAO01000002.1, read as the reverse complement.
CATCAACGCCTTCGAGGACATTTCGGTCAATCAGATCGCCGATCAGTTCAACTACTCCCCCAGCTACCTGTCAACCATCTACAAGCAGCATTTCGGCGTGAGCATCACCACGCAGATCTCGAAGATCCGCATCGAACGCGCCGAGGAGCTGCTGCTGTCCACCTCGATGAGCGTGCAACAGGTGGCGGAGGCCAGCGGCTACAACGACGCGAAGTATTTCATGCGCGTCTTCAAGCAGCACACCGGGCTCACCCCCACCCGCTACCGCACGAGCTTCACGATGCGCCATTACAACAACGCGTGAATCGGCCGGCGCTGTGGAGCCATGAATCCCCCATGACGAATCATGGCCATGGCGTTCCATGACGATTCATGTCTCCACAGCGCCGGCCGATTCCCGACCAATCGCACTATGATTGTGGCTCCCCGGCCAAGCCGAGGAGCCACGGAACAGCCGGGCGAGTCGCGAGGATCAAGCCGGCACTTCCCGCCCGGCGGCGTCACATCACGCGCATCACGCGTTCCGGTCGGTGTCGACCTGGGCGGTGATGACCTTGCCGAGCTTCTTGGTGAAGAGCAGCACGATCAGGCCCACGAGAATCGTGATGCCGCCGATGGCCGCGAAGTACACAGCCTCGGAGCCCTCGTGGTAGAAGTTCACGGAGATCGCGTTGAGCGCGGCGCCGGTGGACTGGGAGATCGACCACACGGTCATCATCTGCGTGGAGAAGGCCAGCGGGGCCACCAGCGAGGCGGCGGAGTAGCCGGACGGCGAGGTGATGGCCTCACCGAGCATGATGAACACGTAGAAGACGAGCAGCCACATCGGGCTCACCTTCACGCCGGCCGGGTAGAGCACGAACGGGATGGCCATGAACAGCGGGCCGGCGCCCCACAGCATCGTACCGAAGCCCATCTTGGTGACGACGGTGGGCTGGTGGTCGCCGAGGCGGGTCCACAGCGCGGTGACGATGATGCCGAACGCGACGGCGAGGATGGCGGACCAGGTCTGGAAGGCGGCCGGGGTGATGGTCATGCCGAACAGGTTGCGATCCACGGTGGTGTCGGCGTAGGTGGCCAGGATCGAGGTGGACTGGGTCCACACCCACATCGCGAACACGTTGCACACGTACAGCGGGATGATGGCGCTGAGTCTCTTGGCCTCCGGACGGGTGGTCTTCTTGCTCATGAGGATGTAGGCGAGGTAGACGATCGGGATGAAGATCGCGCAGGTGCTGATCGTGGTGGCGAAGGAGCCGATGCTCACGATCTTGGCGCCGAGCAGGATGCCGATGAGGGCCACGACCACGACGATGCCGGCGATCATCTTGACGGTGAAGCTGGTGCGCTTGGCCGGGGCGACCGGGTCGTCCGGCTGGTCGCCGATGGGCCCGAAGAACTTCTTCTCGGTGAGCAGGTAGAACGCGGCGCCGAGCACAGCGAAGACGGCGCACAGCGCGAAGGCCGGGTAGTAGCCGGTGGCGAGGGCGATGGTACCGGTGATGAGCGGGGCCACGCCGCCGACGTTGTTGATGATGTAGAGCATGGAGAACGCACCGTCACGACGCTTGTCCTGCTTGTCGTACATCTTGCCGGCAAGCGTCTCGACGCTGCGTCCGGTGATCATGGCGGAGACGCACAGGAGGATCTGGTTGGCCGCGTAGCCGACCACGCCGAGGAACGGCAGAGCGAGCACCACATACGCCAAGCAGGTGGTGATTCGGCCGAACCTCAGGGCGCGGCGCGGGCCGAGCACGCGGTCGGCCATGTAGGAGCCGACCAGGCCGCACAGGAGGGCCGCGGTGGAGTACAGCGAGATGAGCTGCGAGGCCTCGGCCTGCGTGAAGCCCAGGCCTTCGGGGGCCGGCTTGTACAGGAAGTAGATGAGCACCGCGTTCATGCCGCCGTAGGCGAAGCCGTTGCACAGGTTCATGAAGCTCAGGGTGCCCACTGCACTCGGATATCCGAGGAACTGGGTGCCGTGGCGCAGCTTTTCGGCCAGATCGTGGCCCTTGTTCGATGCAGTCTCCTGAGACTGCGGTGTCGGTTGGTTCATTGTTTCCCTTTCTTCAGGGCCGCCCGGCCGAAGTGGGCGGGCGGCGTTTTGCGGTCTCCCCCACGCCACTATGCGCGGGAGAGATGTTCATTGACGGATGGACGGATTGATACGGATAAGGCGGATGGACGGATGGACGGATGGCCCGTCTTGGGTCGGGCCGCCTGTCGAGGCTCCCACCTGCCGCGACTCATCGTGCGGTGATCTCGAACAGGCGCGACTGGTAGTCGCCCTGATAGATCCATGTGGTCCACGGGCCGAAGCCGGAGTCGGACACGTCGAAGCCGTGGTGCATGAGCTCGTCGCCGTAGAACGTCTCGCCATCCACCTGCGGCATGCGGTAGGCGGTGTCGCGCACCTCGTACTCGCGCTCCGGGTCGAGTCCGGCGAGGCGGAGCGAACGGTAGCCCTCGTTGACCGGCTGGTGGGCGCGGTAGTAGCCCACCAGCGCACGGGAGCGGTTCGGGGAGACCACCATCCACGCGGTCTCGGCCCCCTCCTGCAGGCCGACCGGGTTCGTGCCGAACGGGCTGATGAGGCGATAGAACGTGCCGTGCGCGATGAGGTCGTAATGGTCCTTGAAGAACCGGATCTGCGCGCGGATCTCCTCCTGCTCCTCCGGAGGAATCTTGTTGACGTCAAGCTCGTAGCCGAACGTGCCGAAGTAGGCCACGTCCGCGCGGGTCTTGAGCGGCGTCCTGCGGAACACCTGATGGTTCGGCACGGCGGAGACGTGGCTGCCCATGCTGGAGATCGGGTAGCCGAACGAGGTGCCGTACTGGATCTTCAGACGCTCGATCGCGTCGGAGTCGTCGGAGATCCAGCCCTGCGGCGCGTAGTAGAGCATGCCGGCGTCGAAACGGCCGCCGCCCGAGGCGCAGGATTCGAACAGCACCTCCGGGAACTTGGAGGTCAGCCGCTCATAGAGCGCGTATACGCCGAGGATCTGGCGGTGGTAGACCTCGCCTTGGAACTCGGCCGGACGACCCTGCGAGAACACGTCGGTCATCGAACGGTTCATATCCCACTTGACGTAGCTGACGAGTCCGGTGCCGAGGATCTTCTCCATCTGCTCGGCGATGTAGTCCACCACCTCGGGCTTGGTGAAGTCGAGCTCGAACTGGTTGCGGCCGTGCAGCGGCTCGCGGTCCGGCACGCGGATCATCCAGTCGGGGTGGGACTCGTAGAGCCTGGAGTCCTTGCTGATCATCTCGGGCTCGAACCACAGGCCGAACTTCATGCCGAGCGCGGTGATGCGACGAGCCAGCCCCTCCACGCCGTTCGGCAGCTTCTTCGGGTCGGCGAACCAGTCGCCCAGCGAGCTTTCGTCGTTGTCGCGGTGGCCGAACCAGCCGTCGTCGAGCACGAACAGGTCCACGCCGAGCTCGTGCGCCTTGGCGGCGATGCCGTACACCTTGTCCTCATCGAAGCGCATGTACGTGCTTTCCCAGCTGTTGATGAGCACCGGGCGCGGGCGGTCGCGCCAGTAGCCGCGGGCCAACCGGGTGCGGTACAGCTCGTGGTAGGCCTGGCTCATGTGGTTGAGGCCGTCGGCGCTGTATACGATGACCGCCTCGGGCGTCTGGAACGTCGCACCCGGTTCAAGCCGCCATGCGAAGCCCTCGGGGTGGATGCCCATCATCACGCGGGTGACGTGGTAGTTATCCACTTCGACCTGACCGAGGAAGTTGCCGCTGTAGACCAGGCTCACGCCGAAGCACTCGCCGGCGGTTTCGGTGGTCTCCGGGCGCTTGAAGATGAGGAACGGGTTGAACTGGTGCGAGCTGTGGCCGCGCAGGCTGTAGATGGACTGCACGCCGGTTTTGAGCGGGCGTTCGTCCAGATGGCGTTCGCGTCCCCATGCGCCGGTGAAGTCGAGCATGTTCCAACGCGCGTCCGGCAGGTCGATGTTGGCGCTCATCGCCGCGTCAAGCACAAGCTCCCGCTCGCCGTGGTTCACAAAGCGCGCGTTGCGGGCCAGCACCGGACGGTCGGCGTACAGCGTGTAGGACAGCTCCAGCTCGGCCTTGGTGACCTCGTCGGCGAGCGTGATGGTCAGCGTCTCGGCCTCGGCGTCGTCCTCGACGTAGGTGGCGGGCAGCCCCTCGAGCTTCGGCTTGCCCGGCGTGACGACGTGCGAGACGTACTTGAAGTCGGCGTAGCGGCTGCCGTCCGGGTTGACCACCGTGGCGGCCATATTGCGCAGGTCGCCGTTGCCGGTGACCGGGTATTCCTGCTTGGTGTCCTCCAGCGAGAAGCTCTGGTCGCCCTCGTAGACGCACGGGTCCATGTCGCGGCGCTCGTTGACCTGCATATGGGTGAAGTTCTCGCGGTCCTTCAGCGGCGCACCGAAGTACAGTTGCCCGATCTGACCGTTGCGCAGCACGTCGATGATGTAGGAGAAGTACCGGTTGTGGATGTGGAAGACCTTGGTGTTCTCGTGATACACGATGGGCATGAGCGCGACCCTCCTGTTCAGACTCTTCGCTTTCCGACGGTGCCTCGACGCATCGCCGCTGGCTTCCAACGATACGGCCGGCATGCGGCCCAATTGATGGACGAATCCGGTGGTCGGGTGGATTCTCATTCGCTGTTTACCCGCCGGTATACGGAACTTCACCGAGGTGGACAAAACCATCGAGTTCCCCGATTCCCCGCCGATATGCCGCCATTGGTAACGTGGCGCGCGACGCCGGGCCGGTAGCATGGGGCGCATGGCCGCTCCGTCGCGGTCTCCACCAAGCAAGGGGGAACATATGCCGGGAACCAATCTGACCCAGGACGAAGCGAAAGAGCGCAGGCACGCCATCGTCGGCACGCCGGACTACCGCGTATCACTGGACGTGACCCGCGGACCGGACACGTTCGCGTCCGTCACGACGATCGACTTCGACGCAATCGCCGGAGCGTCCACGTTTCTGGACCTGACCGCCGAACAGGTCGAATCGATCACGCTGAACGACGAAGCTCTGCCGGTAGAGCACGTCTACGCGGACTCGCGTATCACGCTGTCCGGCCTGGCGGCGCACAACACCGTGGAGGTCAGGGCGCTGGGCCGGTATTCGAAGACCGGCGAGGGCCTGCAACGCAGCGTGGACCCCGCGGACGGCAACGTGTACCTGTACACGCAGTTCGAGGTGCCGGACGCGCGCCGCGTCTACGCCGTGTTCGACCAGCCGGACATCAAGGCCACATTCACCTTCGACCTCAAGGCGCCCGCATCGTGGATCGCCCTGTCGAACACGCCCGTCGTCGCCAACGAGGACGTGCCCGACACGCTCACCGGACCCGGCACGCTGAGCGACAGGCCGGCCGAGCCGGTCCGGCACTGGCGGTTCAAGACCACGCCGGTCATGTCCTCGTACCTGACCGCGCTGGCCATCGGTCCATACGCCGAATGGCATACGGACTACGAGAACCCCGACGGCCGGACCATCGCACTGGGCCTGTACTGCCGGCAGACGCTCGCCGACGCGCTGGCCAAGGACACGGATTACCTGTTCGACATCACCAAGGCCGGCATGACGTTCTACGCCGAGCAGTGGGGCGTGCCGTACCCATATGAGAAGTACGACCAGGCGCTGGTGCCCGAATACAATTCCGGCGCGATGGAGAACATCGGACTGGTCATCATGCACGACCAGTATGCCTTCACCTCCAAGGTGGCGGGCAATGTGGCCGAACGCCGCGTGCTCAACGTGCTGCACGAGCTCGCCCATATGTGGTTCGGCGACTACGTGACCATGAAGTGGTGGAACGACCTGTGGCTCAACGAATCCTTCGCCACGTTCATGGGGTATCTGGCATGCGTGGAGCGCACCGAATGGAAGGACGCCTGGGCCACGTTCTGCTCGTGCGAGAAGTACGGCGCGCTGGACATCGACCAGCGGCCCACCACGCATCCGGTGGTCGCGCCGATCAACGATCTCAACGACACGTACGTCAACTTCGACAGCATCACCTACGCCAAGGGCGCGTCCGTGCTGAAGCAGATGGTGTACTACGTGGGCCGCGAGGCGTTCTTCAGGGGCATCCACGAGTACCTGACCGACCGCGCCTACGGCAACGCCACGCTGAACGACCTGCTCGATGCGCTGGAGAAGGCCAGCGGCCGGCCGATGCGCGTCTGGGCGGAGCGATGGCTGGAGCATCCGGGGATGAACACGATCGCGGCGTCCGTGACCGCCACCGGGGATTCCAATGATTCCAGTGATTCCCAGGATTCCGGGGCGCACGGCAAGATCGCCGAACTGACGCTGACGCAGACCGCACTCGAGCAATACCCGGTACTGCGCCCGCACCGTCTCGCGGTGGGCTTCTACAATCTGGACGAGGCCACCGGCGAGGTGCGCCGCACCGAACGCTTCGAGCTGGACGTGGACGGCGAGGCCACCACGGTCGCCGAAGCCGCGGGCCGTCCGCTGCCCGACGTCATCCTCATCAACGACGACGACCTGACCTATACCAAGGTGAGGCTGGACCCGCGTTCGGCGAGCTTCGCCGCCGACAACCTGTACCGGTTCGCCGACCCGTTGGCCCGCGCCGTGCTCTGGCAGACGTTCTGGTCGATGACCCGAGACGGCGACTTCCCCGCCGAACGGTTCATCGACCTGTCGCTCAAGGCGCTGGCCACCGAACACCAGCCCGCCACCTTCACCTACAGCATGCGCGAGATGCAGATCACCGCGCAGCATTACGTGCCGCTGGAACGTCGTGCGGCCGTGCTCGCACACATCTCCGAGGAACTGTGGAAGCTCATCGGCGCCGCCAAGCCCGGTTCGGACCAGCAGTTCCAGCTGGTCACCGCGTATCTGACCAAGTATGCGGCGGATGACGCGTTCGAGGCGCACGCGCGAGGCCTGCTGGACGGCTCGGTGACGTTCGAGGGCCTTGCCATCGACAACGGCATGCGGTGGACGATCCTGCGCGCGCTCGCCTCGCGCGGATTCCTCACCGAGGACGACATCGACCACGAGCTGGCCGCGAACGACACCTCGGGCAACCGCGAGCAGGCGTTGGCCGCGAAATGCTCGATTCCCGACCCCGACGTCAAGCGCCGGTACTGGGACCTCATGTTGCACGACGAGTCGCTGTCACACACGCAGTTGTGGGAGATGGCACCCGCGTTCAACACGAATGTGGGCCGTGCCGACCTCTACGAGCCGTATGCCGCCGCGTACTTCGAGCAGGCGGAGTGGATTTGGACGAATCGATCCTTCCATGTGGCGGACGTGCTGCTGCGTTTCCTCTATCCGGAGCACGCGCCCGCCGAGACGCTGGTGGCTTTGGGAGACGCCTGGCTCGCCGCGCATCCGGCAGGCAAAGTCGATGACGCCCTGCGCCGTCTGGTGATCGACGCCGTGGACGGCTCCCGCCGCGCCGCCAAGGTCGAGGCCGCCAACCGGTAGCTGCTTGGCGTGACAGGGTGTTGATGGGCACCGACGCCATTATCAGTGTCCATCATCACCCTGTCACGCCGCTGTGGTCACCGTGTCATTGTTCGATGGCGTCCACGGCGTTGATCACTGTGCCGCGGAAGCCGTCCTTCTCGAGCTGGGCGACGCCGCGGATCGTGGTGCCGCCGGGCGAGCAGACGGCGTCCTTCATTGCGCCGGGGTGCGTGCCGGTGGCCATGTACAGCGCGCCCACGCCTTCGACCATCTTCGCGGCGAGGCGGTAGGCGGCCGCGCGCTGCAGGCCGTACTTGACGCCGGCGTCGCCCAGCGCCTCGATATACATGTCGGTGAACGCGGGCGCGCATCCGGCGATACACATCGCGATGTTCATGTGCGCGGTGTCCACGCGTTCGATGAGGCTGATCGGCGCGAACAGTTCCTCGAAGGCCGCGGTCTGCTCGCGGGTGAGCGTGTTCGTGGCCTCGGTCACCAGCACGCCCTTGCCGACCGCCATCGGGGTGTTCGGAATCGTGCACTGGATGTGGATGGCGGGCGCGTCGCCAGCGGCGGCCTTACCGGTCTCCCCTGCATCGCCTGCGCCCTCGCCACCGAACAACTCCTGGTACTTCGCCAGATCCCAGCCGGCGGCGATGGACACCACGAACTTGTCCGGCTTGGCGAGCTCGCGGACCAGCGGCCCAACCACGCTCTCGATCTGGTACGGCTTGATGGCCACGATGACCACGTCGGCCGCCACGGCCACCTCCACCGGATTGTGCAACGGCCGTACGCCGAGCGTGGCGGCGTTCTTCTCGAGCTTGTCGTAATGGGCCGCGCAGGCCACGATCTGGTGGCCGCGCACCACGCCGGCATCCACAAGCCCTTGCGCGATGGCCTGTGCCATGTTGCCGTATCCGATGAAACCGATGGTGAGATTGCTGGACATATGCTTCCTTCCCGGGCCCCGATACCGCCCTGCAACGCAGTTGAATCGCAGATCCGCATCATCCAACGAACCGGAAACGAATCGAAACCGAACCGGAACCCGCCTCTCCCGGCTCCCATAGGGAAACCGTCGGCCGGTTCCGGCTCGATGCGGACCGCGCGACTATCAACTATCAGCTTTACATGCCGAGTGTAAACGCAAATGCTCCGTCTCATCGGCGGGGTTCCACATCGGCCCCTGCCGTCGGGACGGAGACGGAGCAGCGCGCCCGGCGCCTACAGCCGGATCACACGCAGACCGTACGGCTCGATGTCGAACAGGCCGGCGATGCGGCTGCCGTCGAACACCGACGTACCGGACAGACGCTCGGGCAGGTTGACGGTCTGCGTCTCAGGGCCGTTGTTGAGCACGAACACGAGTCGGCGGCCGTCATCGTAGTCACGCACGCGCACCTCCACATCATGCGGTGTCTCTATCGTCTCCAGCGCGGCATCGCGTACAAGCACGTCCGCGAACCAGTCCATTCCGTTCTCGTCCAGATGGGTGCCCACGTAGTAGGCCTTGCCGGAGCCCACCGTGTTGACGGTGACCGCGGCAGTACCGGCGTAGAAGTCGGTGGTGTATGTGGCGAGCACGTTCGAGGTGACGGGATGGATGAGCTCGGCCACGATGCTGCCGGTCACGTCGCCGCCATTCTCGAGATGCACTCCCACCGGGCGCTCGGGCGGCAGCGCGTCGAGCTCCTCGCCCCACGACCCAACGAGCTCGCGGAAGGCGCCGGGATAGCCTCCGAGAATCACCTGATCGTTCTCGTCGGCGATGCCGGACATCGTGGTGGCCACGAACCGTCCTCCGCTGCGCACATAGGATTCGATTGCATCAGGCACGCCGGGCTTGACCATGAGCAGAGCCGGGGCGAGCACTACCCGGTACTTCGCGAGCTGATCGGACGGTGTGGTGCTGGGGATGATGTCAACCTGGATGTTGCGACGGTAGAGAGCCGCGTAATAGTGATGGATCTGATCGACGTACTTGAGCAGGACCGACGGGCCGGACGAGTAGTACATCGCCCAGTAGCTCTCCCAGTCGAACATGATGGCCGCCTGCGATTCGACGTGGCCACCCATGTATTCCTTGCCATATTCCTTGAGTTCCGCGCCGAGCTGGCTCACCTCGCGGAAGACGCGCGTGTTCTCGGTGTCGGCGTGGCTGATCACCGCGCCGTGGAACCGCTCGGTGCCGCCGATCGAACGACGCAGCTGGAAGAACTGCACGGTGTCGGCGCCGTGGGCGACGGCCTGATAGCTCATCACGCGCATCTGGCCAGGACGCTTAAGCGAGTTGTACGGCTGCCAGTTCTGCTGGCTCGGCGTCTGCTCCATGAGCATGAACGGCTTGCCGCCGCCCACGCCGCGCATGAGGTCGTGGCGCATGGCCACTGCGGAAGCCGGGAAATCGTAGCGCGGGTAGCTGTCCCAGCTGACCACATCCAGTTCCTTGCCCAGCTGGAAGTAGTCGATATCCATGAACACGCTCATCAAGTTGGTGGTGATTGGCGTGGTCTTGTCGAACTCGCGGATCGCCGCCCGCTCGTCGGTGAAGCAGCGGGTGATGGAGGTGCTCATGAACCGACGGTAGTCGATGGCCGCGCAGGACAGTGTGGCGCAACCGGGCTCCCATTCGTCGCTCAGCGCGTTGGGGACCACGATATCGTCCCAGTCATAGATCGTGTGGCCCCAGAAGTGCGTGTACCACGCCTTGTTCAGCGCTTCGATGGTGCCGTACTTGGACTTGAGCCATTCAATCCACGCGTCGCGGCAGTTGTCGCAGTAGCAGTACGCGCCATACTCGTTGGACACATGCCATGCCACCAAACCGGGCGTGTCCGCATATCGTTCGGCAAGCTTGCCAGCCAGACGCGGCGCGTACGTCTTGAACGTCGGCGAGTTCGGGCAGGGGTTGTGCCGGTCGCCGAACTTGTGGCGACGGCCTTCGAAGTCGGTGTACATCACGTCCGGGTGACGTCTGGCCATCCACGCGGGAATCGCGGCAGTGGAGGTTGCCAGGACGATACCGAAGTGATGGTCCACCAGCAGCTTCACAATCCTGTCGAGCGTGGAGAAGTCGTACTCGTCCTCGCTGGGCTGCAGCTGCGCCCACGAGAACACGTTGATCGTGGCCTCGTTGATGCCGGCGTCCTCCAGCATCCTGATGTCCTTGATCCATACGGATTCGTCCCACTGCTCGGGGTTCCAGTCGCCGCCGTAGTAGAAGCGGTCGAACATCGGCTGTGCCATCATTGGCTCCTTTTCGTGGTCGGTTACGACAATCCGCTCTATTTTTCGCGGATCTACAGCAAATACGAGGGCGTCTCCCCCTCCCGCCAGCGCGAGATGGGCGGGCAACCGTTCGCCGTCACCACTATGCCCAATCCGTGACGTCAGGGCTGCTGGCTGACTGACGGCGTCAGCCTGTGGCACTCCCCATCCCCACAAGGGACGAGGGAAGCCACAGGCTGAACCGACCCAAAGCCACAAATCAGCTACAAGTCAGTCTCAGAACAGCGCCTCGAGGTCGCCGCGGTTGAGGGCCTCCTCGAAGAGACGCTGGAAGACGTGGCCGCTGTGCACGCCGTCATGCTCGTACTCGTTGGTCACCCAAGCGTGCGAGTTGCCGAGGTTCTTGAGCGTCTTGAGCTGCAGCGTGGAGTCCACGTACATGTCGTCGTAGTAGACGGCGGCCTGCAGCGGCACCTCGTTACGTGCCAGCTGGTCGAGATCGTAGATCTTGTCCCAGTGACCGTCCTCCATGAGGATGTCCATGGCGTTGCGGAACGGGATGAGCGCGCCGCCCTCCTCGAACATCCACGGGAACGACGCCTCGCCGGTGAACAGCAGCGGACGGTGCGAGGGGTCGAACTCGGGGTGCTTGTCACGCTCGCGCTGGGCCGCCCAGCGAATCGGTTCGCATTCGCCGTTCGCGTAGATGAACTCCTGAAGCGTCCAGTACAGAGGCTTGTTGTAAGTCTGCGTGGAGGTGAGCACGCCCATCAGGAAGCCGTCCGTGAGATAGGAGCTGCGACTTGCGGAACCGTCGCCGTTCACGAACGCGGTGTCCAGCAGCCAATGCAGTCGTTCGAAGCTGGGCTTCATGCCGAAGTCGCTGCCCAGCAGCTGCAGGCGGTGGATGGACAGCGGATCGCCGTTGGGCAGGTGCACGTCGGACGCCGTGAGGATGTCGGCGATGGCGGCCACGCGCTCCACGTCCTGCGGGTAACGCTCGTAGAACTGGCGGTTCTTCTCGATCATGCGCGGGAAGGTGTGCGAGTACACCGCGTCGGCGTCGGCCGCCACGTACGGGATGCCGCCCGTGGTGAACGAGGCCAGCAGGCCCTGCGGGTAGAGCGACAGGTACGCGAGCGTGAGGAACCCGCCGTAGCTCTGGCCCAGCGACACCCACTTCCTGCCGTGGAATTCGGTCAGTCGCAGGTGTTCGAAGTCGCGCACGATCGAGCCGGCGAGGAAGCGCTTGAGGTAGGCAGCCTGGTCGTGCGGATCGGAGAACCGCGCCATCGTGTGCGAATCGACGGGCGTGGACCGGCCGGTGCCGCGCTGGTCGGGCAGCACGATGCGGAACTGCTTGACCGCATCCTTGACCCAGATTTCGCTCTGCAGGCTCGTCAGGCGCGGGCCGGCGCCGCCGGGGCCGCCCTGCAGGAAGACGAGCAGCGGCAGGTCGTCATGCACATGCTCGGGCGCCGTGACCACGCGGTAGAAGAGTTTGAGGGTTTCGCCGTCGAATCCCTGACCCGGCTCGTGGCCGGACCAGTCAAGCGGCACGTCGATGGAGTGGTCCTCGATGGCGAGGCCCGGGACATAGTATTTGCTCAGCAACGTCATACAGGCAACTGTAACCCGTCCGGTCGTCCGAAAATCCAGCTGCGAGAATGCCCGCGCGTTCGGCACGCGCGGCGTCAGTACGGCTGATTCGGGAGCCGACGCGGCATGGAGAATCCGCGGCCGCCGCCGACCCCCGGAGGAATCTCGTAGGCCGCCCGGAAACCGCCGTCGCCGAAGCGTCCGGGCGGCAAATATCAGGCCCATCACCAAGTCCTAGTCCTTCCCTTCAAGCCTTCCACCAGCCCGCCGCAGCCCCCAACGCAAACCCAACCGGCCCACGGAATCAGCCCTACGGCCGATGCCGTACGGCCCGCGCGCGAGTTAGCCTAAAGGGTATGGATACTGCGGATTGGACCGGTCGACTTCGGCGGCGTCTCGCCCGCGCCCGCACATGGCTGAGGGGCGAGCGGGGCCGGATGTTCACGTTCGACGCGGTGCTGGCACTGATCTTCGTCGGACTGTCTATCGCGTCGACCGTCGGCTCCAGGGATTCCTACAATCCCGGACTGCTGTTCCAATACCCAAACGCGGTGATGGTGGCGTGGGGGCTGCCGGCCGTTGTGCCGCTGGCGCTGCGCCGCATCCGGCCGGAGCCGGCGGCATGGTGGTATGTGGGTCTGACCGCGTCCCACCTGCTGTTCGGTCCGGGCACAATCGACAGCGATCCCCTGTCGCTGCTCATGCTGTATTCCGTGTTGGTGTACGGCACGGCCGGCCATGCATGGCGGTTCGTGACGGCGGCGATGGTGATGGCCTTGCTGACCGCTGGCGTCTGGGCGGTGACGTTCAACGTGACCCCGTTGTTCGACGTGTTGGCGAATGGCACGTATGCCGACTGGACCGCGCAACTGTCCGGCGACACATGCCCCGGCGTCGCGGGCACATTGAGCCCGTCCACCGGCACATGCGGCGCCCGGATGCTGCAGGATGCCGGCATACTGGCGGTCCTAATCGGCGTCAGCATGCTGAGCATCAGCGTGATGGCGCTCTGGCAGCGGGCACGCCGGGCCACCGTAAACGCCATGCGCGAGCGCAACGCCTCCATCATGGCGCGTGAGGCCGAGGAGACGCGCATCGCCGCCCTGGCCGAACGCGCGCGCATCGCCCGCGATATGCATGACGTGGTGGCCCACACGCTGTCCACAATCATCGTGCAGTCGGACGGCGGCCGGTATGCGGGGGCCCGGGACCTCGCCCTCGCCCGCAGGACCATGGCCACAATCCGCCATGAGGCCGAACGGGCCCAGCACGACATGCGGCGCCTGTTCTCGGTGTTCGGCCCGAACGGCGCGGGCGGCGCCAGCGGGTACGCGGACATCCCCTCGCTGTTCGACGGGTCCATTCCCGTCGAACGTCGCGTCACCGGGGTGGCGCATGCGGCGCGCCTGTCCGCCAAGGCCGACGAGGCGGTGTTCCGTCTGGTGCAGGAGTCGCTGACCAACACCCGCAAGCACGCCGGGCCGGGCGCAAGGGTCACCATCGATGAGATCTGGTCGGATGATGCATTGTCCATCACCATTGCGGACAACGGACGCGGCGGCACCTCCACACAGGACGGGCACAGGCCCGGTTACGGATTAATCGGCATGCACGAACGCATCGAAGCCGTGGGCGGCAGCGTCACAGCCGGGCCTAGGCCGAACGGCGGGTTCATCGTGGCGGCCACGATTCCGCTGGTGCCTGTTCCGGGCGAGGCGGACGGCCATACTGCCATGCCAGCCGTGCCCCGAGCGGATGACGCCGCCACACCCCAAGCCTCCGGCACCGGTCATCGGGCCAACGGCGAATCCATGTCCTCCCCCATGGCGGCCATCCCCGCCGCCGGCAACTTGGGACCGAGCCGTGACGGCAAGAGCATCCCCTCGGACGGCATGGCTGCGGACGCGGGCACCAGGAGGGCCAGCATGACGGAACTTCCCTCGGGCAATCCCCCGGCCGGAAGCGCATCAGGCATCGCCTCCCCCGCGTCATCCGCTTCCCCGACCCCGATCCTTTCCCACATGAAGATCCATCTGCCGCAGCCGTTGTACAGACTGGCGCGTTGGCTGCGAGCCAAGCCGATCGATCAGGGCGACAACCACGAACTGAACTGGGTGGCATGGCTGGCGCGTTGGACCGAACGCCATTATCTGTTCATGGACACGATGGGCGCAGTGTTGCTCATGCTGCTCTTCTACAAGCCCACGTTCAGGGACCTCCAATGGCAGACCGGATACGGCGTGGTGCTCCCCCATGTGGCGACCGCCCTGCTGACCATCGTGCTGCTGGCCCCGCTGGCATTCCGCCGCAGGTTCCCGGAGGCCAGCGCGCTGGCCGTCGCGGTGCTGGCGTTCCTGCAATTGCTGTTCCTGCCATCGGTGCTTCCGCTCAACATCTTCGCGCTGGTATCCGTGTATTCGGCGGTGCTGTACGGCCGCGAACGGGCGTGGCGCTGGGTGAGCGTGGCGCTGGTCATCGATTCGTGGGCTTTCGGCATCAGGACGACGTCCGGCCAGGATGGCATCGGTTCGCTGATGAGACTCGCCCTGTCGCCCGTATACACCGTGATGGATTGGGTGGCCGTGGTATTGGGCGGTCTGCTGCTGGGAGGCATGGTGATGCTCGCCGGCTTCGGCTGCATCGCCGCCGCCCGTTGGGCCCGTTCGCGAGGCTCGAACGCGCTGGTGCTGCAGCAGCGCGAGGAGGCGTTGCGCGCGGAGCAGGAACGACAGAAGGTGCTGGCCGCGAATCTGGAGCGGGAGCGCATCAGTGCCGCCATGCAGGCCGAGGTGGCGGCCACGCTGGAGTCGGTGATCGTTCAGACGGATGCGGGTTTGGCGATGCTGGACGGCCCTGCCGAGCCGAGCGGCGAACAGGTTGCGGCGGCGTTCGCGGCGATCGGGTCGCGCGGCCGGTCGGCGCTCGCCCATATGCGTCAGCTACTCGCGGTGTTGCGCGAGACCGGTTTCAGCGACGCGGCGCACGAGGGCATGGCGCCCGAGATGCGGCTCGCACCGGCCGCCTCGCTGGACAGCCAGCTGCGCGATCGGGCTCGAGGATAAGCGGCCACAGGAATGTAGGTCCTGCCGCTGACCCATTTGCCGCCAATCCTCGCGTGACAACCGGTGTATTCCCCGACCTTGCCGTTGGCGAGTTTCTTGCTTATCTAGTGGTCCGTCTCACAAATAATTGAGCACTGTATCTCCTGCCTCTTCCCCAGTCAGCTTCGCTGCCAGCTCCTCGTCAGAGGGGGGCCAACACCACTCAGACAATTACGAGATAGACCACTAGTATCCTGCGCCAAAAATTCGTTGATTAATTCACTACCCCTCAGATCCGCTTCGCGGGCCAGCTCCCTAACAAGGGGAGCTAATAATATATTCAACGAATTTCTGACGCGGCATACTAGTATTTAATCAGGTAGATGGCTTCGGACTTCCTTGTTCGCGGCATCGAGTCTCCGTTCTGCAACATTCCGCAACATCCGGTTGCCCGTTACCTAACTATTGAGTACCCGCTAAGCGCCTGTTATCCTTGGAACACCGCCGTTTTGGGCTGCCATCCAGGTGACGTCACACCAAATGGTTGTCGTACGCGAAGACCACGGCTTGGACGCGGTCGCGGGCGTTGATCTTGGCGAGGATGTGGGCCACATGGGTCTTGACCGTGGGCAGGGAGATGAACAGCCTGTCCGCAATCTCCTGATTGCTCAGACCGTGGGCGACCTCGACGAGCACCTCGCGTTCGCGGTCGGTGAGCAGGTCCAGCTCCGGGTCGGTGTAGCACGGCTGGTTCGAGACGCGGCCGGTCGCAACATGACCGGCGCCGATGCCACCGTTGACGTCGTTGCCTTCCCCGATGCCGACGGCGGCACCGGCATTCGGCACGCCACCCAACGAACCATGCTGCGCATAGCCGTCCTGCATCATCTTCTCGATGAGGCGTTTCGTGGCGGACGGCGCGATGATCGCATTGCCCTGGAACACCGTCCGAATCGAATTGAGCAGGGTCTCCGGCTCGGTGTCCTTGAGCAGGAACCCGGAGGCACCGGCGTCGATCGCGGCCATCACGTACTCGTCCAGATCGAAGGTGGTGAGGATGATGACGCGAATCGGCCGCACGCCCGAAGCCAGCGCGGTGATCCGACGCGTGGCCTCGATGCCGTCCACGCCGGGCATGCGCACGTCCATGAGCACCACGTCCGGCCGCAGCGATTCGGCTGATGCGACCGCTTGGGCGCCGTCGGACGCCTGACCGACCACAGCCATGTCCGGCTGCGAGCCGATGACCATGGCGAAGCCGGCGCGCACCAGCTCCTGATCGTCTGCGATGACCACGCGGATGCCGTCGTTCCCGTTGCTCTCGTTCATGCTTCCACTGTATGCGATTTACCGCCGTCTTTCAGGGATTCACCACCCTGATTGTTCCCTGAATGGGGATGTTCTCACCCGTCGATTGGCCATTTCACGGCTATCTGCGTTACGAGGGGCTGGCCTGCATTCGAATCGCAAACATAACCGGCATCGTCGCGGCATTCCCATCGGGATTCGCCGGACCGACCAGCCCCTCGTAACGCAAATACCACCCGATTCGGCCCCATTCGAGCGGGATATCCACGATATCTGCGTTGCAAGGGGTACTTTCACCGTTTTCCGGAGACCTATCTGCCTTGCAAGGGGTACCCAACTGTCCATATGCCAAGTACAAACGCTGCAACGACGGCGTTGATATCCTTCATATCACCCATCAGGTACCCCTTGCAAAGCAGTTGCCTCTCTGCAAACCATCCCAAGTACCCCTCACAACGCAGATATCCATGTCAAACACGAACCAGCCGACGTTGTATCCACTCACCCCGCTTGTGCCCACGACGGAAGTTCGTTGATTATATTTCTGGCTTCCTTTGCCAAGGGAGCTGGCTCACGAAGCGGGACTGAGGGGTGGTCAATTCGTCAACGAACTGCTGACGCATGACGCTAGACGCGTTTCACCGCCTTGCGCAGCAGCCATGCGCTTGCCGCGGCGACGGCGACACCGACCGGGATCACGTAGGCGGCATATCTCACACCGTTCAGCATCCATGTGGTCGGTATGACGGCGTACAGGATCGGTGAGCCCGGGAACATGCCGGAACCGACTGGAAGGCCGACGACGATGAAGAAGATGACGGCGCTCCAGGCGGCGAGGTCGCTCGTCCACAGTCGCAGGACGAAGCATGCGAGGGAAAGCACGACGGCGGCGAACGCCATCATCAGGGCCGCATGCAGGGACAGCGGCTCATTGACGACGAATCCGATGGCAAGCCCGTACAGCAGGGTCAGGCAGACGTTGATTACGACGCCGAGCGATAGCGATTTCAAGCTGAAGCGGAGCAGGAGCCGATCGTGGATGCTGAAGGCACGATACGAGGAGGGCACCCGCGCATGGGGGAAGATGAGGCCGGCCGTGGCGATGGGAAGCATGACCGACAACGCCGACTGAGCCACCGCGATCGTGTTCCCGTAACGCAGGAAGAGCAACGGCAGAACCAACGCGGCCATGAAGGCGAGCGTCGACCAGCGAATCAACGCCACGCGCTCGATATATAATAGGTGCTTCATTTTCTTTCCGCTCCTTTGCAACGGAACCGGCTCAGCAGAACATAGACGACAATGAGCGCCACGATCGGGACGAGCATCACGGGATCGCCGGGCGACCGACTTCCCGTCGCCCCCGGCGCGGCCATGGTGCCGTTCAGGTTCAATCCGACGGCCCGCAGGGCATTCGCAACGTAGGGTGCCGCATAGTCAGGAAGGTCGCCCGGCAATAGGATCCACACATAGAAAAGGATGCCAGAGACGATTCCGGCAGCCGCGGGATTGACGGCGATCTCAATGATCGAGTAGACCAGCGCGATCAGCAGGCTTTGCAATACGACGAAGCACAGGACCACGGCCAGATGCGGGTGCATTGCGGCGCCCGTCAGGATCATGATGGCATCGAAGCCCAGGACGCTCAGCAGGTTCACGGCAATCAGGACCAGCGCCCGAAATACGGTTCTGAGCGAGCATGGAGTCCACGCGAAGTACACCTGGCGGGGCAGGCCCCCATAGTGCGCCTTCGTGATCCTGGCATCGCACGCATAGAGCAGTGCCAGACAGATCAGTGGCTGGGTGCCGGTGAAGAAGAAGCTGTACCCTCCGGCGATTGGGGTTCCGTTCGCCGCGCTTGAAATCCACGAGCCCATCAGGAGGGACGCTACGGATCCGAGCACCGCGGCGAGGAAATACCATGCGCTCCAGTAATAGGCAATCAACGCGCGAACAGGAGAAATAGCGCTCAACTTTACCTCCCCTGATATAGATCCGCGAGGTTCACCCCGGTCAGATCCGAGACCTGCACGGCCCGACCATGACGAATCAGAATGCACTCGTCCGGAACCCCCTGAATCTCATGGAGCAGATGCGTGGAAATCACCACGCAGTTCCCCGCATCCCGATAGGCGCGCAGTGTTTCGGACAGGGAGATCATGCCGTCGGCATCCAAACCGTTCTGCGGCTCGTCAAGGAACAGAAACCTCGGACGAGACAGCAGGGCAAGACACAGCTCCAGACGCTCCTTCATGCCCGTCGAATAGTCCTTCGCCTTCCGCCCCTGCGCCGCGCGGTCGATGCCCACGCCGTCCAACGCCGACTCCGGATCCACATCCACACCCCAGAACGCCGAGGCCACCCGGACGTTCTGTCTGCCGCTCAGGTAGGGAAAATAACTTGGATGGTCTATCGCCGCGGACATCTCATTGATATTCGTCTGGGTGTAGGTGACGCTCCCGCTCACGGGCTTTATCCGCCCGAGCAACGTCTTCATCAACGTGGTCTTTCCCGCGCCATTCGGCCCGAGCAGACAGATGATTCTGCCCGTCCTCAACTGCAGATTGATGTCACTGACGATCGGGGAACCCTTGTACCCCACCGAAAGATTGGTTGCTGATATAACTGGCATGACTCACCTTTCAAGAAAGCTGTCTTGGAGGCACAGGCCAAAGGCACCCTACCTAAGTCCGCGCGTCGCAACGACACCGCTGACTATCTGTATCTCTGTATTACGCAATCACGATTCGACTGCTTGGATGGGTGGGTTGTCATCTCAAGATGACAACCTCCAGGTCGGTCGTATTGGCTCGACTCATTTCGGCCAGAATCTCTACAGGCCGATCCGTCAAACGGGCAGTCCGGCGGACTGCCCGTAGGCGAAGTGAGCGTGCCGCGAAGGCCGCCTGTGGAGGCGACGGCAGAAGTCCTAGGCTTCAGCCAGAGCCTCCACGGGAGGCACCTTGACGGCCCGGCGGGCCGGAGCGACGCTGGCAAGCAGGGCGGCGAGCGCGGCGACGCCCAGTACCAGTCCGTTGGTGGCCCAGTCGAACGGCAGCGCCACGGTGGCGTACAGGCTGAACACCATGTAGGAGCCGAGCCAACCGAACAGCGTGCCCAGTGCCACACCCGCCACGCCGGAGACGAGCGAGAGCAGCAGCGCCTCGGCCGCGAGTGAGCGCCGCAACTGCCCGCGCGTCATGCCGATGGCGCGCAGCGTGGCGGATTCGCGGGTTCGCTCGATCACGGAGAGCGACAGCGTGTTCGCCACACCGACCAGCGCGATGAGCACGGCCACGGCGATCAATCCCACCAGCAGGGCCATCATGCTGTCAATCGTGGTCTCCCACATCGAGCGTTCGGCCACCGGCCCGGACACGCTCACCCCCGGGGAGGCCGAGAACGCCTGCTGCACATTGGTGAGCACGTCGTTCATCGTGATGCCGGCAGCATCCGTATCCACACGCATGAGCAGCATGTGGCCGGCGGTTTCGAGGTCGCCATCGGTGAAATGCTCTGCGTTGACGAACGCCACCGCGCCGTAGTCGGAGGAGACACGGCGGTAGTCGGCCTGCTGAGGCTTGAGGGCGATCGGCTTGCGGCTGGCGGCATCGGTCTCGACGCCGGCCGGATTTTCCCGGAAGACGACAGACCCGTCGAAGCCGACCTTCTTGCCATCCATGGCGTTGATCGTCGGCAGTAGCACGTCGCCCGGCCCAATCGAAACACCGCTCAGATCGGCCTTCATCACCTTCGCGAGCGCGGCGGCGTCCTTGATGCCGACAAGCATCACGGACAGCTCCTTGCCGTCCTTCGTGGTGACGTACCGCACGGTGGTGGGCGCGTAGAGGGAGGCGGCCATGCCCTTGGCCTCGGCGGCGTCCGTGGCCTGCTTGTCGGTCATATCGTTGCCGGCGGCGATCATGTCCACGCTGTAGCGCTGGTCCAAGGCCACTTCCATGGTCTGCTTGCCGCTGGCGGCGCCGGTGGCGATGGTGGACACGAGCGTGACGCCGATGAGTAGCGCGGCTCCGGTGGCCGCCACGCGACGCGGGTTCTTCTGGATGTTTGCATTGGCGATTCTCGCGCTGGGGCCTGCCAACGAGACGGCCGATCCCACGCCGCGCATGAGCAGCGGCAGCCAGAACGCGGCGGACAGCACCAGTCCCAAGAAGATCAGCGCGCATCCGGCGATGGCCATAAGCAGGACTACCGCGTACCGCTCGATCAGCGCGTCATGTCCGACGAGCGACTCGTGCATCTGCCATGCGGCGAACACGGCGAGTGCCGCGCCGGCAGCCACAAGGATGCCCGAGCAGACGGCCCGCATCACTCCTGCCCGGCGCGTATCGGTCAGTTCGATGGGGCGCAGCGCCTCGAGCGGTGTCACGGCGGTGGCGGCACGCGCGGAGCCGAGCGAGGCGAGCACGGTCATCACCACGCCGAACGCGATGGGCACCACGAACGCCTGCCAGCTCAGGATCAGCCGGGCCCTTAGCTCGTCGCCGCCCATGAGTCCCGAGGCACACAGGCCGGCGATGAGGCCGATACCCAGCGCCACGCCGAGTAGTGAGGCGACCAATCCGAGCACGCCGGCCTCGAGCAGCACGGAGGCATACAGCTGTCCCTTCTGGGCGCCGATCGTGCGCAGCAGCGCCAGGGTACGACGGCGTTGCGCCACCAGCACCTGGAACGTGTTGGCGATCACCAGCGCGGCCACAACCATGGCCAGGATGCCGAAGCTCAGGAGGAACACGGTGGTGATGCTGAGCCCGCCGTCCGCGTCGAGATTCTGCAACGCATCCTTGTCGATGTCCGCACGGCTCATGACGACGTAGTATTCCGGCATCAGCTTGGCAACGCGTTCGGCGGTGGCCTGCGCCTTGGCATCACCATCCCTGCCCGCTCCAGCGCCGGCGAGGTCGAGGTAGAGCGTATTGGCGGTGACGTCGTTGAATTCCGCCGCGCCGGACATGGTGGCCAGCACGTTGTTCGACAGGACGGACGCACCGCCGTAATAGGAGTACGCGCCGTTCGGATCGTCGGTCAGGCCGGTCACGCGTACCGTCATGGCGGAGCTGTTGGCGCCGCTACCAGTCGTGGCCCCGCCAGCCGTCGAAAACTCACCGGCAGAGGCACCAGCACCAGCGGCATTCCCCTCGATCGCCGCCTGAGCGGCCAGGGAATTCACCGTGACCGTATCGCCCACGCTCACACCGAGCTGCTCGGCGACGGACCGAGGCAGGGCGATTTCGTCGTTGTCGATCGGTTGGTTGCCGTCCGAAACGGTGACCGGCAGCAGCGAGAGGCTCTTCGCGGTGCCGATGGCGATGCCGGTGACGTGACGGTCGCCCTTGGCGACGGTCAATCTGGGCACGGTCACATCGACGCGCACGTCCTCGACCCCGTCGATGGTGCGCAGCCGGTCAAGCTGGAAGTCGGCGACGGTAGTGGCGTACGCTTTGCTCTGCTCGTCTTCGGTGGCGTTCTTCAACGCTTCGGAGTCGGGCGTCACCACATAGTTCGCCCCACCGTATAGCGCGGTCTGCTGATGGACGAGCGCATCGCCCATCGTGTTCGAGAACAGGAACGTGGCGGCGATGAACGCGGTGCCGATCAGAATGGCGATGCCGGCGGGAATGAGCATCCGGCCGTTCTTGCGCATGAGTTTCAAGGTGATGTCGAACATGATTCGCGACTCCTCTCTCAAGCGGCGTGACGCGCGGTCGCAGCGGCGCGGCGGTGGCTTGAGTGACGCTTCGTGGAGGGTTCGGCGTCACTGTCGGCGAATACATCCGGCCTCACGAAACGGTCGTGCGTATCGGACGTCAGCACGGCGTCGGTGACGGGCAGCGTCACATCGCCGGCGACCCCGGCCAGACGGGCGAGCTTGTCCGCCGAAGTAGCGGTGACCGCGGCGCGTGTGGCCCGTTCGCGCTCGGCCATGAGCAGGCTGCTCATGACTTCGGCGGTGGGATGCGGCTCGTCGGCCACGATCCGCCCGTCCGCGAACACGATGGCGCGATCCGCGTAGGATGCGGCCACGGCGTCGTGCGTGACCATGACGATGGTCTGGCCGAGCTCGTTTACCGAACGCTTGAGGAAATCGAGCACTTCGGCGCTGGAGACGGAATCGAGGTTGCCGGTAGGCTCGTCGGCGAAGACGAGGCTGGGCTTGGTGATGAGGGCCCTTGCGATGGCCACGCGCTGCTGCTGTCCGCCGGACAGCTCATTGGGGCGGTGGTTCAGTCGCTGCCTAAGCCCCAGGGTCTCCACCAACAGGTCGAACCATTCCCGGTCGGCTTTGGCACCGGCAAGGGTCAACGGCATGAGGATGTTCTGCTCGGCGCTGAACATGGGCAGCAGGTTGAAGCTCTGGAAGATGAACCCGATCTTGTTGCGGCGCAGCATGGTGAGCTGCTTGTCATTCATACGGGTCAGATCCTTGCCCTCGAACAGAATGTGCCCGGAGGTGGCGGAATCGAGGCCCGCCAACGTGTGCATGAGCGTGGATTTTCCGGAGCCGGAAGGCCCCATGATGGCGGTGAACCGGCCTCGTTCGAAGCTCACGTTCACGCCGCGCAGCGCGTGAACGGCGTTGGAGCCGGTGCCATAGTCCTTGACCAGATCGATGGCCTGGATGGCGGTTGCCGCGTCGGATGCGCCGGTCGCGCCCTGGGCCGGGATATTCTGCTGATTCATCATCGTCTCTTCCTGAAAGTCCGGGCCCGATGCCCGGATGATGCTTCCAACTTAGAAAAAGACGACGTTGCCTCCCATCGTGCGTGAGGCTGAATCCTCCGCCTTCCCAGCGAGGCGATCCTCATCCTCAAGGATGACGAAGAAGACAAGGATGACGATGAGCCGATAACGATGCGCCGATGACGGAGGGCTCGGCGCGTACCCGAAAGCCCCGCTGTATAAGGCCTTTATAAGCGGCTTCGTATGGGACAGACTCAGGTACATTCATCGTTTCTTAGGTAAGCCCCAAAGAACAACAGAACAGGACAGCACAACAACGCAGGCATACATGCAAGGCGACGATGAATATGTGCCTAAGCAATGAAAACGCATGGCCCCTACACGCCAAAATCGGAAGAGCCCCTTTGCTTCCCGCATCCCGGCCATTCCTACACATGCACGAAAAACCAGTTGCTCTTGGATACCGCGGGCCTTGCGGTGATGGTTGCGGCGAATCCCCGTGAGGCATGGAAAGCCCGCACTGCATGACGTCAGTGCGGGCTTTCCTATCCCTTGAGTCAAGTAATGGCTGAGAAGGACCCCCTTCGGTTCCGCTCCCCTACGGCGCACCCCATAAACGCCGTTCCCCTTCGGGCCGGAACCGTATCCTTCCCGGTGTTACTTGGCCAGGCCGGAGGCGCGGACGGCCTCGAAGCCGCCCTTGAGGTCGTCGAGGATGTCCTCGATGTTCTCGGTGCCGATGGACAGGCGGATGGTGCCCTGATGGATGCCCTGGTCCTCGAGCTCCTCCAGCGTCTCCTGGGAGTGCGTGGTGGAGGCCGGGTGGATGACGAGGGGCTTCACGTCGGCCACGTTGGCGAGCAGCGAGAACAGGTGCAGGTTGTCGATGAAGACGCGGGCCGCATCCTTACCGCCCTTGATGTCGAAGGTGAAGATGGAGCCGGCGCCGTTCGGGAAGTACTTCTTGTACAGCTCGTGGTCGCGGCGGCCTTCGATGGACGGGTGGGAGACGGACTCGACTTCCGGCACGGTCTGCAGGTACTCGACGACCTTCAGCGCGTTCTGGACGTGACGCTCGACGCGCAGGGACAGGGTCTCGGTGCCCTGCAGCAGCAGGAAGGCGGCGAACGGGGACAGGGTGGCGCCGGTGTCGCGCAGCAGGATGGCGCGGATGCGGGTCACGAAGGCGGCGCCGCCCAGAGCCTCGTAGAAGTTGAGGCCGTGGTAGGACGGGTCCGGCTCGGTGAGGGTCGGGAACTTGCCCGGCACCTCGGCCCAGTTGAAGTTGCCGCCCTCGACGACCACGCCGCCCAGCGTGGTGCCGTGGCCGCCGATGAACTTGGTGGCGGATTCGACCACGACGTCGGCGCCGTGCTCGAGCGGACGGAACAGGTACGGGGTGGCGAAGGTGTTGTCCACAATCACCGGCAGATGATGCTTATGGGCGATTGCGGAGATGGCCTCGAAGTCCGGCAGGTCGGCGTTCGGGTTGCCGAAGGTCTCGAAGTAGACGAGCTTGGTGTTCTCCTGGATGGCGTCCTCGAAGTTCTGCGGGACCTCCGGGTCCACGAAGGTGGTGGTGATGCCGTCGCGCGGCAGGGTGTGCTTGAGCAGGTTGAAGGTGCCGCCGTAGATGTTCTTGGAGGAGACGATGTGGTCGCCGGACTGGGTGATGTTGCGCACGGCGTACTCGACGGCGGCCGCGCCGGAGGCGACGGCGATGCCGGCGGTGCCACCCTCGAGGGCGGCGATGCGGTCCTCGAAGACGCCCTGGGTGGAGTTGGTCAGACGGCCGTAGATGTTGCCCGGGTCAGCGAGGCCGAAGCGGGCCTCGGCGTGGTCGAAGTTGTGGAAGACGTAGGAGGTGGTCGCGTAGATCGGCACCGCACGGGAGTCGGTGGCCGGGTCGGCCTGCTCCTGGCCTACGTGCAGCTGCAGGGTTTCAAAACGGTACTTCTTGTTGTTCTCGGCCATGATGTGCTCCTTGTAGTGGTCGCGAGGTTTTTCCTTGCCACCCGCCTGCCGTGTTCGGCGGTTGGCGAGGTGTTGGTTATGAAGGTACGCGCGGCGTGCAGCGCGGCGCAAGCCGGACGTTATCGGGGTTGCCTATAGACCCTTATAAGCCGTTGGAATCATTGGGCTCGCGGGTTCCGTACGACGTTGAATTCATCGTCGGAACCGCCGCGACACGCCGGCGGCGGCGATACGGTTCGGCGTCACGCGGATGCGGCGAGGACGAGGCGCAGGTACGGCGCGGACATGCCATGGACCATGGCCGCACCATGATATGAACACGATTCGCCTCCCGACCCATGGATTGGCTACGCTCTCGAATGTGATGCCGGCGTTTCTGCCGGCCATGGCATCCGTTGCGATTCGATTGGAGCTATTTATGACTGACGTCACCCTATATGACCGTGATCCGCACTACATCCCGCGCGTGGCCGCCGTGCACGACATGTGCGGCTACGGCAAGTGCTCGCTGACCGCCGCGATTCCGATTCTCTCGGCCGCCGGCTGCGATGTGTGCCCGGTGCCGACCGCGCTGTTCTCCGCGCACACCCGCTATGCGGTGTTCACCTTCCACGACACCACCGATATCCTCTCCGGCTATCTCGACGCCTGGCGCAAGGAGAACGTGGACCTCGACGGCGTGTATTCCGGTTTCCTCGGCTCCCCCGATCAGGTGGCCATCATCCAGCGTCTGTACCGCGAGTACCCGAAGGCGCTGCGTCTGGTGGACCCGGTCATGGGCGACGCGGGCAAGATGTACCCCACGTACACGCCGGAGCTGTGCGAGGCGATGGGCGCGCTGGCCGACGGCGCGGACGTGCTCATGCCGAACCTCACCGAGGCGTCGATCCTCACCAAGCGCGACTACCCGGGTCAGGATCTGGATGATGCCGCGGTGACCGACCTGCTCGACGCGCTGCTGAAGCTCGGCGCCAAGAACGTGGTCCTCAAGGGCATCGACCACGGCGACGGCAAGATCGTCAACTACGTCGCCAGCGCCTCCACTGGTGCCGAAGCCAAGGTGGAGCTCGCCCATGACAAGCTGCCTTACATGATTCACGGCACGGGTGACGCCTTCGCCTCCGCACTGTGCGGCGCCGTGCTGGCAGGCCGCGGTCTGGCCGAATCGGCCGAGATCGCCGGCGAGTTCGTGCGCCACGCGATGGAGAGCACCCGCTACCAGCCGAACTTCGAGGAGCGCGGCGTGAGCTTCGAGCTCAACCTCGGAGAGCTTACCGGTCTGGTGAAGTGAATCAGCGCTGAATCGCCCGGCTCCCCTCTCTGAGGGGAGCTGTCAGCGCAGCTGACTGAGGGGAGCCGACGAGCCGATGGGAGCCCACACGGAAAACGCTACCGGTTCTTGAAATACCTGAGCAGGTGGCTTTCGCGGGTCAGCAATACGGCGACCCCCGACCCCACCAGCAAGCCCACGACCGCGGCGACCGGCACCCGAAGCAGCGTGTCGGCGAGCGCCGCGGATTCCGCATCCGCGTTGCCCATCCACACCCATGCGAGCAGCGGACTCGCCAGCAGCACCCCGGACACGGCCCACGCGCCCGTCTCCAGCATGACCTGCGTGATCAGCGCCGTTTTCGGCACACCGCAGTGCAGGGCGGACGCCATCTCCAGCTTGCGGGTCCGGGTGACGATGAATCCCAACGCCAAAGCAGCCACAAGCGCGATCCACGGCACATAGGCGGTCAGCCGCGCGCCGAACAGCGCCGCGCTGTCCCATGTGCTGCCCTTGGACATGTTGAGCTTGGCGATCTGTGGCCTCTCCTGCGTACTCTCCATGCCGGAGCCGACGCCCGCCAGACGCAGCAGCGACTCGATGTCCTTGGTCTCGGGCCATGTACGCACCCAACACTGGCTGAACGTCTCATCGGAGTCCGTGGGCACCGGAGTCAGGGCCGCGTATGAGAAGCCGGATTTGCGCCCGTCGTCGGGCCAGTCAAACACGCCGGCTACCTGCACCTCGCGCCCGTCGCGCAACGTCAGCAGGCTGCCGGCCGACGCCTTGAACGGTTTGGCCGCCTCGGCGGAGAGCATCACGCCTTCCGGATACAAGGTCACGGCATCGGTCTCCCCCATCCCGGCCCGCGTACCGGCGGTGCTCAGCGCGAACACCTCGCGCGCGCCCGGCGTAATCTCCACGACGGGTACGCCGGTGGACGGCAGCGCCGCGAACACCATCTTCCGGTCGGTCTGTCGCACCGCGCCAGCCGCTTCGACACCGTCCAGCGAGGCGAGGCGGTCGCACGCCGCCCCGTCGATGTGATTGTTGTACTCCATCACCCATGTGGAGCCTCCGGCGGCAACGTAGTCGTCGGTCTGCCGCTGGATGCCGGCGATGGTCAGCCAGTCGGCCCCTGCCAGCAGCACGATGAGGCAGGCCAGCCCGACGGCCAGCGCGCAGGCGTGGCTGGTGCCGGTCGCCAGATCGCGCCACGCCTCCCCCAGCATGCCGCCCAATCGCATGCGAGGCGCACCGGAAGACATATCGTCACGCCGTCGCCAGATCATGACGCACCTCCTCGCTTTGCCAGTCGCGCAGGTCGATGAGGTCGGTGCAGGCGTCCCTCGTGCGCGGATCGTGCGTGGCCACGACGACGATCGCGCCGCTCATCGACAGGTTGTGCAGGTGTTCGTTGACCGTGGCCGCCGTATTGAGGTCGAGCTGCGCGGTCGGCTCGTCCACCAGCAGCAGGCCGGCGTGCGAGGCCACGCCGCGCGCGAGCATGAGTCGTTGCGCCTCACCGCCGGACAGATCGCGGAAAGGCTTCAAAGCCAACGTTGTCAACCCGAAGGCGTCCAGCAGTTCCATGGCGTGCGCTTCGGCGTTCCGCCGCCGCTCGCCGCGCGCGATGAACGGCAGTGCCACATGGTCGAGCGCGGTACGACGGGCCACGCCGTGAGGGTTCTGCAGCACCCAGCACACGCGCCCGCAGTCGATGCGCTCCACCGTGCCCGTCACCGGCTCCACCCATCCGGCGATGATGGACAGCAGCGTGGATTTGCCCGATCCGGACGGCCCGGTGAGCGCGTAGACGTGCTTGGGCAGCAGCGTCATGGTCAGATGGCGGAACAGCATGTCCTCGCCGGTGCGGTCGAAGCTGTGGCCCACATCGGTCAGGATCACACGCCGCGTATCCCGGCGTACGTTCTGCTGTGTGTCACGGCGCGCGGCAGAACATCCGTCATGCTGCACGGCACGCCGTCCGTCCCGCTGCACATCCAGCCGCGCATCCTGACGCGCATCCTGACGCACATCCCGCCGCACGTCATCCCGCGCGCCCCTTCGCGGGCCGTCCTCCCTCACCTCATTGCCGCCCATCTCACTGCCCGCCTTGGCCCTGGGCCGCATCAGATGAGGATTGGGCCGTGGTATCGTCCGATGCCCCGCCTGATGACGCCCCGGCAGCAGACGCAGTGGATGCGGATTCGCCCCCGGCCCGGCAGTGCGCGGTGGTGCGCGGCGTCACATCCACATGGTCGAAGGACGTATCGCCACTCGTGGAGACCATCGTCTTGCCCAGCTGCGAGGCGACGATGGAGACGGGCACCGGCTTGGCGTCCACGCTCACGCATCCGAGTCCACCCGAGGCGTCGTAGATTGCGGAAGGCGGCACGGTGAGCGCGGTCAGCGGCTGAGCGAGCCTCCAATCATAAGACACGCTGAGTGTGCCGCCGCCCGTCCCGGACGTTCCCGCCGCACCAGTGCCCGCTCCCCCGGAGCCACCCGCCGTCACACCGCCGGAATCCCCGCTCATCGACGCCAGACGGAAGGCCACGGAGCCGCCGATCGCCGCGAGCAGCGCGGGATCGGTGAGCTCGACGGTTCCTGCCGGCACGGCGAACGTCTGCTCGCCGATGACGAGCGTGCGGTCGCCGGCCACCAGATCGGTGGCGGATGTCGGCAACGTCGCCTTGAGCGGGATCGCGGCCGTGGTGAATAGGTCCGCGCCCGCAGTGATCTGCCGTCCCACGGCGATCGAGGATTGCTTGACCGTCACCGAGTCGGCGGGTAGCCAGACGAACGATTCCGGCCCGATGGACCAGCCTGAGTCGGCGGTGATGCGGGCCGCGCCCTCGCTGTCGGCGAGCGCGTTGTAGGCGGCGATGGTGTCCCACGTCATCCAATCGGAGTCGGGCGCGCCATAGCCGAGGCGACGCAGCGCGGCGTTGAGCCCGGCCGCATCGGGTCCGCGAGTGCCACTGGACAGCGTGCGGTACAACGGCACGTCGGTGTGCAGTGCGAGGACGGGCTTGGCATCCACATCGAACACCGTGCCGCCGGAGTCGATGACGGCGCCCGCGCCGGCGGAGGTGCCGGTGATGGTGCCCGACACCGGCGAGGTGACGGTGGATGATTCGCCGAGGGAGACGGCCAGCGTTACGGACCGCGCGTCGTCGAATTGGGCGGAGGACACCTTCACCGTCGTGGCCTCGGTACTGGAGACCAGGGACGGTGGGATCTTGGAGCGGGTGAGGAGGAACCCGCCGCCAAGACCCACCGCGAACATCACCAAGGCGAGCAGCACCACGATGGAGGCCGCCACCCCATTGCGCGCGGCCCGCAGTTCCTTACGATTCCTTGCTGCGCTTTCCCGCTTCATGTCGGCCTCCTTGCCTTATGCCCCACGCTTTGCGCCTCATGTCTTGCGCCATCTTTCTCCGTCTTTCGCCCGGAAGAGCAAGCCATGTGCATGCCTTGGTTGATTTCAGCGTATTACCGGTTCCGACGGCTTCCCAATACCGTTGTCGTCCGCAAGACGACAGTTCCGACCGCTACTGATGCAGCGGGTCCTGTCCGCACGCCCAGAACTGCCGGCCCTGTGGTGAATTCTGATCGTATTTGTAGTTCGGATCGGGTTGGCCGTCGAAGGTGGTGCTCATGTACTCGATGAAGAACTCGTGCCAACGCCGGAGATTGGCCTCGAACTGGCTTTTGTCGGTCACGTTCGCGGTGTTCATCGTGCTCATGTACTCGTCTTCGCTGATGGGGCTCGGCAGCAGATCGTGCTTGGCATAGCATTGGTAGATCTTGCGTGCCATGGCCTCCTGATCGACGTTGTCAGGGTTCATGTTCATCGTCGCGTACAAGCTGGAGATGTCGCCCGAGCCGGTCTTGGCATGGCACTCGTCCATGACCTTGAACTGCTCGTCGTCGGACATCGACCCACGATACTGGCCGACCCCCTCGCCCCGGTCCAATGTCCAAGTGGCCTGCAGCCCATAGGGTTCGAGGCACTTGTTGTAGTCGTCGTAGACCTCCTGCACCTCGGCTTCGGTGATCTTGCCGTCCTTGAGGATGTTCCTGACCAGATCGGTGGGCGCCTGGTCATATTGCTTCTTGAATTCCGCGGCGTACGGTCCGGAGAAAGTCGGTTCGCCGCCGGTGCCGGATGTGTCGGCCGTCTTGGACGTCCCGTTGACGTCCGCGACCTGTCCGCATCCGGCGAACATCACGCATGCCAGCGTCGCCGCCCCGATCAGCACGATCGCGTGACGCAGCCGTTGACGAATCGTCGTTGCCGCATTTCCCTGCATGATGGCCTCCCTGCCTTATGGATTTGTATATGTTCTCGTATGTGTGCTGTGTGTTACGTGTTGCGCGCTGCGCCGATCTTGCATCGGCCCGTGCATCAGCCGTGTGCCTCACGGCCGCGTACCGGCCGCTTTGCGGCATCGGCCATGTGCCGGCGCCGACAGACTGTGCACCGACGGCGCAACAGCCGGGCATCGTAACGATGGTTCAAGCCCCGAATCGCACGACTGACGCTGTGCCTACTGCTGATTCAGCGCATCGGTTTGGCATTCCCAGAACTGTTTCGCCTTGGCGGCGTCGTAGTCGGGGTTCGGACTGCCGTCATCGTTGCGCTCCATGTAGGCGCGGTAGAACTCGTTCCACTTCCGCGTCTTTTCGACGATCTGCTCCTCGCTCAGACCCTCCGCGCCGGTGACCTCCATATCGAGGAACTCCTGCTCGGTGATGGGCTTGGGCAGCAGGTCGCGCTGCTTGAGACACTGGTATATCGCACGCTGCCGGGCACCGGCGTCAATGTTGTCCGGATTGCTTTGCAGCGCGTCATACATGGACTCGACGTTCCACAGGTCGGTCTCGGCGGCACATTCGGCGTTCTTCTGGTTCATCTCATCCTCGCTCAGACCGCTCACCCGCACCTGGGAGAGCTGCCCTTTGGTGGAAACCAGACCGTACGGCGCAAGGCACTGGTTCTGCGCGTCGAAGACCTCCGTAAGCTCCGCGTCAGTGACCCGGCAGTCCTCGAGGATGCGTTTGCCCAGTTCGGTCTTGGATTGCTCCCAATTGAGCTTGAATTCGGCCGCATACGGGCCTTGGAAATCGGGCGCTTTGCAGACGGTCGCCGCAGCGTTCGACGGTGTCTTGCCGTCAGCGTTCGCCGCGCCGCCACCCTGACCCGAACCGGAACAGGCCGCCATCGCCAAGTACAACGGCACCAGCACGCCGGCCGCGATCATCCGCCGCGCGACGCCGCCATATCCGTTCGTGTTCATCGTCATCCCCACCAATCATCGTGGACTTCCTCGTCATGATTCAGCTTAGGTCCGCTTCCTGCGTGGACCGCAATCGCCGTGTAGTCGGTGAGGTTACAAGCGGTGAGGTTACAAGGATCGGCCATTCAGACCGTTCTGGCTGGTCCGCCAGCGTCTTTTGCCGTGGAAGCTGTTGAAAAGGGACTGTATGTACGCGACATTACGAAACAGACGCGTACATACAGTCCCTCTCGCCATCATGACAGACGGTAAGTACGCGCGATCACGAGATACCCGCGTACATACAGTCCCTTATGCCCACAAAACAGACGGT
Source organism: Bifidobacterium sp. UTBIF-78 (assembly GCF_006408945.1). Taxonomy (NCBI): domain Bacteria; kingdom Bacillati; phylum Actinomycetota; class Actinomycetes; order Bifidobacteriales; family Bifidobacteriaceae; genus Bifidobacterium; species Bifidobacterium sp. UTBIF-78. Next base: position 47,776 of record NZ_JFAO01000002.1, on the reverse strand, counting down.
AAGTACGCGGGACCTTCGTCGAGACGCGTACTTACCGTCTGTTTTCATCATCGGACACCGTCAGATGGAGCCGGAGAAGTCATGGGCATCCGCCCATTCCGAGATCATCCGATGTCTGTCATCCCCCGGCTTACGCGGGTTCTCGCGTGACGGTCCCATCTGTCATACCTTGGATTTACGGACAACGAGGTCACCGAAACACTGCGCGAACGGCTGAACGGCATCCGTGACATTCACCCGCCGCGCCAAAACCAAAGGCCCAAGACCACAGACCCAAGGCCCAGACCAAAGGACGGCACTGATGAAACGCAGTACAACCTACGCAATCCCCCTGTCCATCATGTCTCTCACGCTGATGTTGACGCTGGCCGGCTGCGGAGACGTGCCGGGTACCGATGCCGCGCCTCAAGCCGCCGAACCCACTTTCTCCGGTCCATGGGCCGAGGATTTCCAGCGGAATTACGATGACGCGGGCCGGCAGGGCAACACGTTCGCGCAGGACGTGCTGCGTGATGGGCGGATCACCGAGGCCGAGGCTACCGAGGCGGTCAACCAGTATGCGTCGTGCATGAAGGACGCCGGGTTCGCGCTCGATTACGTCAATCCGGACGGCAGCAGCCAGATGTCGGGCGAAATGACCGACGCCGAGAATGCACGATACGGTGAGGCGGACGGCGCCTGCGATGCATCATCGGGCTCCCGGTGGATCACGGCGCTGTACAACGCGGTCGCCGGCGATCCGAACGGCGATCTGCGCAATCGCAGCGACGAAGAGGCTCGTCAGGATCTGGCCGACTGTCTCAAACGCAAGGGAGTAGTCAGCGATGAGTTCACCGCCGAGGACATTCCCGAAGTCAATGCGAGCGGCGACGAGAATTGGGAGTTCAATCGCCAATTCGTCGAACCGGGTGGCCGGTACTACAGCGAGCGTAGCACCGACATACTCACCCAATGCAACATGGATCCGAGGCAGTAAGGCAACCATTCGTCCCGCCGGCGATGCCACTAGGGTGAAGCAGTCTCCCCGATGCATGGACGCCAGCGTCAACGTCAATGGCGTGGCCCCTTTTCCCGAGCGGCCCCGGACGCATGGACGCCAGGATGGCGTAGTAGATGTGCTGGTCCGCGCCGGCCGGGCGGCCCGGACGCATGACGCCAGGATGCCATGCCGTACTTGCTGACGGATTCGCTGCCCCTTAGACCCATCGGGCCAACCTCCCGACAAGGGACGATATTTGGCGCAGGACGCCAGCCCACCGTGTAGGGATTGGCCCACCGTGTAGGGAACTTCCCACGGTGTAGGGAGCGGATTTTCGGTTTTCCCGGAATTCCGCCATTTCTCATCCCTACACGGTGGGCCAATCCCTACACGGTGGGTAGTTCCCTACACCATGGGAACGTTCCCTACACCATGTGGCCCCCTGCAGGCAGCCAGCGGCCCGGCATGCTCAGGCCACCATTCAGTCACCCGCATGCCTCGACCTTCTGCCGGAAGCCCGCATCGGCGCGCTTGCCGGCATCGAACGGCCCAGCGCCCGCACGACTGTCACGCTCGTAGTCGTCAATCGAATACGATTCGCTCACCAACCCCTGCTTCACATAGCAATCGATGATGATCTGCCTCGCATCCTTGCCGTCATTGTCCGGATTGATCTCGGCAGCGCTGGCCAGCTGCCATATGGTCTGCGCCCCGTCGCGCGTCGAGCAGGTCTTCACATCCTGATTGAACGTGCCACCCCACGCCGCCGACTCCGCCTGGGATGCCCCGCTGGGCGGCCGCGCGCTTATCTCCCCCAGCTCCCCCATCGTGATCGAATCCGTGTCGTGCCCCAGATCGCCCAGACATTGGAGCACGTGATCGTTGAGCTCGGCGAGCTCGGATTGCGTAATCACGCCGTCTTCGAGAATCCCCACCGCGAAGTCGGCGCCATCGTCCTGCAACGTCCGACGGGCTTGCCTCAGCTCAGCGGCATAGTGCGCGTTGAGGTCATATCCGCCAGCCGTCTCCATAGTTCCTTCAGTTCCTTCGGAGTCCGGATTGCCGGACGACGGGCCAGCGCACGCAGTCAGCGTGCATAGCATTACAGCGCCCACGCACGCCGCCGTCAGCCATGCATGCCCCACACCGGAAGCTCCGGGAGTATTGGAAGCGCCCGGAATCCCGAATGAACACGAATCATGCATGTCAGCTCCTTCGCCGTCGGAACGGCATCATCACGCCGTTGCCGCCATGGTATGCAATCGTTCGCGGAACGTCATGCCCATGCGTAATCCCATGGACGACGCGATTTCGCGGTAAGCCGGCGTCACACCGCAACCGGTCTCACAAGCCCGGCATCTCGACGCTGAGCGAGGGATGGCCGCCGTCCTTGGACGCCACGTCGCGCAGCGTCACGTAATCGGATTCGACGCCACATTGACGGATGATCTCGTTCTTCTCCTGACTGCCAATCGAACCCCGAACCGTAACGATCACCTCGCCTTCGCCGCCGTCGACCGGCTGCGCCTGAAGCCCGTACACGGACAGGCATTCGTTATACGCCGTGCGCACCTCCGCAAGTTCGTCGTCGGCCACCACGCCATCCTCGAGCACTTCGCGGCCAAGCCCGGTATGCAGGTTGTTCCATGCGTTGAGCAGGTCGTACTTGTCCGGCCCCGTGAATTCCGGGTGCTCACTTCCGGACGGCGACTGCGCGCCCGTGCCGTTCGTCGCGTTGTATGGCACGTCGCGCCATGGTTCGGGCAGCAGCATGGCCCAGATGATGGCGCCGACCGCAACGATCACCAGCAACGCAGCGGAGACAATCGCGACGGCCCGTCGCCGCATGTCGGCATTCATGATGGGCTCCCATCGTCACGCTCCAACCATGCGGGGATACGCCGATCAGAGTGCAAGGCGCCGTTCCGCTCTGTGGCCGTCCCCGAATCCGAACGACCGGGCGCATCCCCGGCTGGGCGCGTGGGGATACGCGCGTACAGCACCCAATCGCCGTCCTCGGCGCTGTCGTTGAGCACGCCACCGAGTCCGGAGATGATGCGACGGTGCATCATGAGCCCGCTGCCGTGCGCGGGGACGCCGGCGCTGAAATCAACGTTGGCATCGGAAACGGCCATCCCCTCGCGACCATCGGGTTCGCCGCCAATATCGGAGCCCACGCCGGCGACGTCAGTGCTTGCGCGGTTCTCGCCACGCCCCCTCGCCTCGCCGTCATCATGTTCGGCGTCGCGCGGCTGCCGCAACGGGTTGGTCTCCATGATTTCGATGGCCGAGCGGCCCAACGTCACCACGCAGCAGTAGTCGCCGACGGCCGGATCGAGATGACGGCTGATGTTCGCCGCAATCTCGCCGATGAGATTGGCAGCCTCCTGGGCCGATTCGGCGGCGCAATCATCCGGAAGCTCGCCACGTATCTCGAAGGTGCCATGGAATCCGAGGCGGGCCAGACGCTCCCTGCCCGTGTCAACGGCCCGCGCGATCGCCGCGCCGCCCGCAGTATGGCCCGGCATGCCGCCCGACGCATCCGTCGCGTCTCCCGTTATGCTCACTCGCCCACGCGACTGGCGCGCTGATTCCCTGACGACTCTCGGTTGCCGCGGTCCCGGTGATTCCGCTGATTCCGGAACCCGTACCGATGCCATCGACTCAGCCGGCCCCGCCGATGCCGTCATTCCCGACGCCATAGCCGAATCCGTCGTCTCACCCGCACGCACCAACCGCTCCGGTCCTGCGGATTCCGCCGAACCGGTCGTGCCCGTCAACTGCTCGGGCGCCACCTCCTCGAGCAGGTCGATGACGTGATGGATCTCGTCGAGCACATCAAGCGCCTGTGCGTTGACGAATTCCCAGTCCCGCCGCTCAGTGGCGTGGGTGGGGTCGTCGGGCGTCCGCCGCAGCTGTCGTTGCGCGGTCAAGGCGATGTACGACAGTCCGCCGCTGGCTGAATCGTGGATGCGTGACGCCAGCCGCGTGTTGCGCTTGAGCATATCGGCCTGCCATTGACGACGCTCCAACGCCATCGCATGGTCGCGCATCTCGTCGCGCTGTCTGCGCCATCGGAAGGACATGCCGCCCATGGTGGCGAGGGTGAACATGCCGATGTAGTTGACCATGCCCACCCATGTGGCGGACACCGCGTTGAACGTGTTGAGCGCCACCGGCACGCATTCAGCGAGCGACACGGTCAGCAACGCGCCGATCGCCACCGGAATCGCACTGTCATATCCGATGATCGCAAGCGCCAGATATGCGGCCCACAGCGGATTCGGGCCGGACAGGTCGAGCACGAACAGCCGCCCCAGCACCGTGGCGATGATCATCCATCCAGACGTCCGCGGCAGGAACGGCGAGAGGACGATGCCCACCACCGATGCCCCGGAGAACACGAAGTTCAGCGGGTACACCGGTGGGATCGCCGCCCATTCGATAAGCGTGGCCGCAAGGATGAACAGCGCCATGACCACGCGGAACCAGTGCGCGCGCAACCATCGCAACGCGAACGTCGCACCCCTCATGACGCGGCTTCCGTCAGTGCGACGATTGTCGATTCCGTCATGGCCCGCGCCACGGACCGTAGCCCCGGCACGGTCTCCGCCCACTTCCCACGCCCCGGGCATGCCATCGATTCCGTCGCGATTCCCGCCACGGAATCCATCATGATTCCCGTGCGCCGCGTATCCGGACGCGCCGTTCATCGCTCGTCCTCCGCGGCTCCGGTCCACAGCGCCACGGCTTGGCCGCGCGAGGTGACGCCCAGCTTGTGGATGGCGCGGGTGAGATAGGTTTTGGCCGTGGAGACGCTCACCTGCATCTCGCCGGCGATCTGCTCGGTGCCCAGTCCACGCGAGCACAGGTTCATGGCCTCGGCCTCCCGGTCGGAGAGCAGGAACTGCCGGGGTACGCGCCGTCCGCCGAGTCGAGCGTGGGCGGCAGCCGCGGTGTCGAACCCCTCTCCCCATGTGCCGCCCGCAGCCACGGTGCGTATGGCCCGGATGATCGGCGATTCCACGGATTTGGGCACGATGCCCTGGGCTCCGGCCTCCGCCGCCTTGCCGGCGTATACCGCCAGCGAGAAGGATGTGACGGCCAGGATCGCCACGCGCGCGGTCTGGATGCGGATGGTGCGGGCGACCACCAGTCCGGACAGTTCGTCCATCGACATGTCGGTGAGCAGCACGTTGGGGCTTTGGGCCGTATCCAGGCACCGCGCCACCGCGTCCCGTCCGGAGGTGGTCTTCCATATGACGCGCGCCTCGGGCATGAGTTCGCCGATCGACCGTTCCAGAAAGGCGAGCGAAAATTCGTCGTTGTCCAGCAGTCCGATGGTGACGATGGGACGAATCATGCGCGATTGGCCGGCGGTTTCCTGTGCCTTCGGCTGGTTCACGGATTGTTGATTCACGGATTGCTGGTCCACGGATTGCTGGCCTGTAGGCTGTTGGTCCACAGGCCGCTGGCCCGCGTGCCCATCACGTCCGTTCGCGGAGTCGGGCCATTCCGCATCGCGCGATTGCAGTCCATCGTTCCCGGTCATCATACGTCCCCTCCATGCGGCGACTATGCCACTTATCTTTCACCGTAGCATTGCTGCACCACGCCGCGCGAGACATGTTGTCATCCGTCGGACGACAACATGTCAACGTTCCTAACAAACGGTGGATAACCGGGATTCCGTCCACACGTTATCCACAACACGTCAAGCCGCGTCATACTCTCCACATTCGCCGTTCGAGCTTGTGTTCGAACGGCGCCGACCCACACAGTGGAGTCATGACTACTTCAACAGCCGCACACCGCATCGATTCCGCCTCCTCCGTCTCCTCCGCTCCCACCGAATTCATCGCCCCCAGCGCCTTCCCCGGTCCCGTCGAATCCTCCGATTTCATCAAGTCCGCCACCGACATCCATCCGGACATCACCCGCCCGGACTGCATCCACGAACCTGCCGGATACGACGCCGGCGCCGTCCCCGATCTTCCCTTCCAACCCATGCTGGACGCCCCCGACCCGGCGACGATGGCTCCCTTGGACCAACTCGCCGTCGTAATGGGCGACCGGACCCTGACCCCGAAACGATTCGGCCTGTTCGGCGAGCAATACGCCGCCCGTTGGCTGGAATCACAGGGATGGACCGTACTGTCGCGCAATTGGCACACACGGTATGGCGAACTGGACGTCGTGGCGCTCGCGCCGGGCCGCGTCATCGTGTTCGTGGAGGTCAAGGCGCGTCGCAACGCCCGTTACGGGCCACCGCAGGAGGCGGTGACGCCCACCAAGCAACGCAATCTCCGGCGTGCGGCGTGCGACTGGCTGATCGACCGACGCAATCGCATGCCGCACGCGGGCATCCGGTTCGACGTCATCACCATCGTGATGCACGCGGGACGTCCGCAGGTGCTTCACATCCCCAATGCCTTCTGACCTTCCCCGAAGCGGTTTCGACTCGTCTTCCGTCTCTGTCTTCCCCGCCGTTACGACTCATTACGCCAACCCATTCCAAACCCATTCCACTCCGTTTCCAAACGTTCCGAAAGGAGACATCCATGGCCATCGGCAGCACGCTTTCGATTGGTCTGATAGGACTGCGGGCCTTCATCGTGCAGGTGCAGGCCTTCATCAGCCCGGGACTGCCCTACTTCACCATCATCGGCCTGCCCGATGCCAGCCTGTCCGAGGCGAGGGAACGGGTGAAATCCGCCTGTCACGCCTCCGGCTTCGCCTGGCCGCAGACGCGCGTCACCGTGAACATGAGTCCGGCCGCCACGCCCAAACGAGGGTCCTCGCACGATCTGGCCATCGCGGCGAGCGTGCTGTGCGCGGCCGGCGCCATCGGGCACGACTGTCTCGAGGACACCATCATGCTCGGCGAGGTGAACCTCGACGGTTCCGTGCTGCCCATACACGGATTGCTGCCAATCATGCTGCACGCCGAGGAACGCGGCATCCGCAAGATGATCATCCCCTACCGCAACCTCGAGGAGTCGGCCATGGTGGATGGCCTCGACGTAGTGGGCGTACGACATGTGGGCGAGCTCATCGAACTCATGGGCGGCAAGGCCTCATATACCATTCCCGATCTGGTCGTCACCGACAACGAAAGCGCCGACCAGCAGATTCCCGCCGATCCACACACCTGCGGAGACATGAACGAGGTGCTAGGGCAGGAATACGCCAAATGGGCGTTGCAGGTCGCCGCGGCGGGCGGTCACAATCTCATCATGACCGGACCTCCCGGCGCCGGCAAGACCATGCTTGCCTCCCGGCTGCCGGGCATCATGAGCCCGCTGACCGAATCCGAACAGCTGGAGGTGGCCTCGATCCGGTCGCTGTGCGGCACCCTGCCGCAATACGGCATCACGGATGTGCCACCGTTCGAGGCGCCACACCACACCGCCACCACGGCGGCTCTGGTCGGCGGCGGCAGCGGCATCGCCACGCCGGGCGCCATCACCCGTGCGCATCGCGGCATCCTGTTTCTGGACGAGGCGCCGGAGTTCTCCGCAAGGGCGTTGCAGACGTTGCGCGAACCGCTGGAGTCGGGGTATGTGGCGTTGTCGCGGTCCAAGGGAAGCACCTACTATCCGGCACGGTTCCAGCTCATCATGGCCGCGAATCCATGCCCGTGCGGCTACTACTATGGCACCGGCGAGCGCTGCACCTGCCGGGAGAAGGACCGGATGCGGTACTTCTCCCGTCTCGCCGGCCCGGTGCTGGACCGCGTGGACATCCAGCTTGCCGTGCCGCCGGTCTCGCGCATCGCGGCGAGCAACGAACCGTTGGGCGAATCGAGCGCAACGATCCGGGCACGGGTGCTTGAGGCCCGTACTGCGGCACGGCAACGGTTTCGGGAATACGGATGGACCTGCAACGCCCAGGCCTCGGGCAACTGGCTGCACACGCACACCTCGCTCAAGGCGATGGAACTGGTGAACCGGGCCTTGTCCGATCACCGGCTCACACTGCGCGGCGCCGACCGCGCGATGCGATTGGCGTGGACGCTCGCGGACCTGCGAGGCCGCGTCTCCCCCACCGAACAGGATGTCCATCAGGGCATCGAACTGAGAACGAGGATGTCATGACCGGTTCCAACACCAGCAGCAGCGTCACCACCAGCACTACAAGCACCACCAGCAGCACTGGCAATACCAGCAGCATCGACGCACATGCCGATACCAGCACACATGCCGTCACCGGCGCAAATGCCAGCGTTCCCGTCCAACATTCCTCGCCACGCCCCGCCGCGATTCCGGTTCCCACCATCGAGGCGCTCTACCGTGCGGCGCTCACCTTCTGCTTGGATGGCACCGATGTGATGATGTATGCCACGCTCAAGGGCGCGCCCAGCGCGGAAAGCCTGTGGCATGCCTTGGCGCAATCGCATCCAAGCAATCCCGACAACGTCTCCGGCCCCGCCTTGGGCCGTGTCGACCGCATGTTCGTCAACGGCATCACCCGATGGGGCCGTAGCGTTTCGGCGGATATGATGTCGTCCTTCCGCACGTCGCTGGCCTCCTGGCACAACCGTATGCGGGACCTGCCCTCGCAGGACATAATGCAGCTGGCGAACTGGTTCACCGTGGACGGCACGATGTGGCTCATCGGCCCCGACCACCCCTGTTGGCCCCACCAGCTGGCCGATCTGGCCATCCGCTCGGACTGGGCGCCGCCGCTGTGCCTGTGGATACGCGGGGACCCGCGAGCGCTGACCAGCTGTCCCAACCCCATCGGCATCGTCGGCTCGCGGGACGTCAACGAATACGGACGCTACGTCGCACACACCATGGCCGAACAGGCCGCGACGGCCGGGCATCTGGTGGTCTCCGGTGGCGCGATGGGCACGGACGCCGCCGCGCATTGGGGCGCGTTGAACGCGCTGCACGGCCGCAATCCCGCCAATGTGGGCAAGACCGTGGCCGTGTTCGCCGGCGGGCTCAACCATATGGGACCGATGCGCAACCGAACCCTTTTCGAGCGCATTGAGGCGCAGGGCGGCGCGCTCATCAGCGAGCATTGCCCGAACACCATCCCCGAGGCCAGACGTTTCCTGCTGCGCAACCGCATCATCGCCGCACTCTCCTCCACACTGGTGGTGGCGCAGGCCAGACTCCGCTCCGGAGCGCTTAACACCGCCGGCTGGGCATGCGAGCTCATGCGCGAAGTGTATGCGGTGCCGGGAGACATCAACCAGCCCGGCAATGCCGGATGCAACAAGATGATCAGCGACCATCGTGCGATTCTGCTGTGCGCCGCCACATCCACCGAGGACATCTGCCATGAACGTCATCGACCCATCATGACCGCGTACGCCGGTCCGCCGGGAACGCTGTTGAAGGCCGGTTCCGCGAGTCAGCCCATACACGAGACGGCACAATCCGCGGCTTCCAGCGGCGCATCCTTGCCCGCCGAAGAGGAGACCGCAACCGGAACAGCCGCCGAAGGCGCCGCATCCCCGACCTCTCCGACTCGAGCCGCGGACCATCGCCCAAGCCGTTCCGCACCTCCCGGTCGGCCGTCCAATACCCGCGCCATGAAACCGGCGTCCGGCGGCATGCCCTCATCGGCGAGGCAACGCATGCCGGACATGCCGGACATCGCACCGCATGGATCCCGCACCGCCTCCGACGCATCCGAGGCACGTCGCTCCCCGACCGATGGCAACCAACCGACGCTGATGCAGACAACGTTGGTGCAGACGACGCTCCAATCGAATCCGATCAGCCGGTACGATGACGGCCCAGTTGGCGACCATTGCCATCAGGACACCCATGCCGGCGCCTCAACACGACGCATGCCCGACCTGCGCGCTCCATCCGAGTCGCAGGAGGACGCGGAGCCGCGCATCGACCCGAACACGTTGCCGGAACCGCAGCGGGAGATGGTAGGGCTTATCCGCGAATGTCGCAGAAGGCATCTCATCGTCACCCCGGACGCCCTGCTGCGCGTGGCGCGAGAACTGCATAACGACGAGATCCCGAATATCGGCACCGTGCTTGAGCTGCTCGGCGCCCTTGAACTCAAGGGGGTGGTCACACGACAGGCGGACGGCGTGATGCTGAGCGACCGCGTGAGGTGATGGCAGACACGTCGCACTGACCGGCGGGTGTGCGAGAATCAACACCATGAGTCCGAAACGTTTGGAAGATATGTACGATGCGGTGATTGTGGGCGCCGGGGCGGCCGGCTTGTCGGCGGCGGTGGGATTGCTGCGATCCCCTGAAATCGGCGACCTCAGCGAGCAGGGCGTGGACCCGAAGATCCTGGTGGTCTCCAAGCTGCAGCCGCTGCGCTCGCACACCGGCTCCGCGGAGGGCGGCATCGCGGCGAGCCTGGGCAATGTGGAATCCGACGACTGGCATTGGCATTACTACGACACCATCAAGGGCGGCGACTGGCTCGTCGATCAGGATGCGGCCAAGCTGCTCGCCGAATACGCGCCGGAGACCGTGATCAATCTGGAGCGGCAGGGCGTGGCGTTCTCCCGTACCGAGGACGGTCATATCGCCCAACGTCGGTTCGGTGGCCATACCCGTGATTTCGGCGGCGAACCGGTCAAGCGCGCAGCCTATGCGGCCGACCGTATCGGCCATCAGATTCTGCACACCTTATGGCAGCAGTGCGTGGCGCAGGGCGTCGAATTCGCCGAGGAGTGGTACGTGACCGATCTGGTGCTGGCGAACGAGGCCGACTCGGCCGCCGACCCTTACCGATTCGTCGCGAACGGCACTGACAACGCAGGCAACTCGGAAGACGCTGGCAACGGCGCGCCCGCCTCAAATCAAGCTGCGCCGCTTCACGCGGACGGTCGGGGCGGTCGTGTGGCCGGCATCGTGGCGATGGACACCCATACCGGCAAAATCCAGGCCATTCATGCACGCAACGTGCTTATCGCCACTGGCGGCGCGGGCCGGTTGTTCCATACTACGTCCAACTCGTGGGACCTGACCGGTGACGGCATGGCGCTGGCCTTGGCGTCCGGGTTGCAGCTCGAGGACATCGAGTTCGTGCAGTTCCATCCCACCGGTTTGGCCCATACCGGCATCCTGCTCTCCGAAGCGGCCCGTGCCGAGAGCGGCATTCTGAGGAACGCCGACGGTGAGGCGTTCATGGAGCGCTATGCTCCGGAACACCGGGATCTAGCGGCACGAGACGTGGTATCCCGCTCCATCATGGCGGAAATCGATGCGGGCCGCGGCGTCGCCGATCCGAAGGATCCGGAGGGTCCGAAGGACTGCGTCTGGCTTGATATGACCGGCATCGAAACGCAGCATATGCGTGAGACGCTGCCTCAGGTGGTGGAGACCATCGAACAATATGCGAATCTCGACCCGGCCAAGGACTGGGTGCCGATCAAGCCCACCGCGCATTACACGATGGGCGGCATCCCCGTCACCACGGAGGGAGAGGTGTACCGGTGGGCCACGCAGAACGGGCAGAGCCCGACGACAACCGGCCCGGAACACACCAGCCCGGAGCACACCAGCAACGGCGATACCGGTAGCAGCAATACCGACAACAATGGAGCCGACGACGTAATTGCCCCCGCCCAGACCACCGGTCGTCGCGTGATCGTCGAAGGACTGTTCGCCGCCGGCGAATGCTCCTGCGTCTCCGTGCATGGCGCGAACCGTCTCGGTGGCAACTCGCTGCTTGACGCATGCCTGTTCGGCACGCGAGCTGGCCATGCCCTGGCCGCGCGCATCGCGGAGAATCCGGTGGACTCCCCCATGGCCAACGAATCCACCGAGGAAGCCGACGAACCACTGATCGCCGCCGTGGACAGGGCCGCAAGCGACCGTACGTCCGAGCTGAACGCCCTGCTTGCAGGCCCCGATGCGGCCATCGACGACGAGCCGGCCCCGGACGAGGCCGAAACACCGTCGGACGGGAATTCCGGCACCTCGGCAGCGACCGGGGAGGCACTCGATAACCCCTACGCGCTCATGGCCCGACTGGGCACGATCATGGACCGTGCGCTGGCCGTGCGCTGCAGCCGTGACACCATTGAAACGGCGAAGCAGCAGATCGCGGAAGTCATCGCACCGGCTGCGGCGGCCCTGCGCGCGCACGACAAGACCGCCGCGTTCAATCAGGAGGTCACCGCAATCTGGGAGGCACGGCATCTCCTGCTTCTCGCAGAGGCCATGCTCGATGCCAGCAATGCCCGCGAGGAATCCCGCGGCTCCCTGCAGAGGCTGGACCACCCCCGACGCAACGACGAGCGGTTCCTGGCGCACTCCATGACCCGGATCGCCCCATCGAACGGCGCCGATGCGGCATCCGCCAGCCAGACGTGGCAACCGGTGCATATCGCCGATTACCCGCCTCAGAGCCGCGCATACTGAATCCCGCAATCAGGCGATTGCCCGGACCTACGGTGGTCTTTCCGGAGTCTCCCCAATCGAAGACCGACTTATTGTGCCGCACGCCTAGGGCTTGTGGCACAATAAGTTGGCTGAATATCGACGTCATGGAGGCAGATGATGGCTGAGGCGAACTACACGACCGTCACGTTGCAGGTGCATCGTTTCACGCCGCGCGCCGAGCGTGCGGAACGTGCTCGCGGAGGTAGCCCGTTCGCCCGGAAAAGCTCACCATTCGGCGGCGGAGCCGATGCCTCGGCACGTCGTCGTCCGCGCGGCAAGCAGTGGGTGCAGGAGTACATCATTCCCGCCCGCCCCGAAGATACGGTTCTGGATTGTCTGATGACCATCAAGCGCATGGTGGATCCCACGCTGGCGTTCCGTTACTCGTGCGGCCATGGCATGTGCGGCTCCGACGCCGTATCCATCAACGGCACGCCGACCCTGCTGTGCACCGCCTCCGTCCGCGACTGGGCGAAGCAGCCCAGCGCCCTGCCACAGGTCGATAACGAGGGCTTCCGCCATATCGGCTCCGAACGGGCCGTTCCCGCCGAATCTGAAGCGACGGCTGCAGGCACGCTCTCCATCGACGGTGCCGACCGTACTGATGCCAATGCCACGGACGCCACCGATGCCCCCGACACCGCCGCCGCGACCAGTGCCGTGTCGAACACCCAAGCGGCCTCCGGCTCCCTCGGCGTCATCGAGCTCGCTCCCCTGCCCGGCTTCCCGCCGCAGCGCGACCTCATTGCGGACATCGACCCGATGCTGAATCAGATCAGAAAGCTCACCCCCTACCTGCAGGCCGATGGCGTGCTCGCCACCACGTCCGAAGGCAAGGTGGATGTGTTCGAATACCTGCAGCATCCGGACCAGCTGGCCAAGTATGAGACGCTGAGCAACTGCATCGCGTGCGGCGTGTGCGAAGGCTCCTGCCCAGTGTTCGCCGGCGGCGACGCGTTCATCGGTCCGGCCGCGCTGGTCTGGTCCTCCCGCTTCATCAACGATTCGCGCGACACCAAGGCCATGGCCCGCATGGATGCCATCGACACCACGGACGGCGTGGCGGCCTGCCAGTCCGTACGCGCCTGCTCCCGTCACTGCCCGCGCGGCATCGATGTCGGCGAGGAGATGTGGCAGATCGTGGCCAAGGTACGCGAACGCTGAACGCCGCCGCGGACGCAGACGGCAAAACAGCCGGATGACAGCACGCATCGCGGCACACGCATACGGACGGCACGGCACACGCGCCCAGACCTGAGACGAAGTCGGCTGGACGATACGAGAAGGAATCGAAGATCATGGACAAGACGCAATACACGAATCTCGCCAAGGCTTGGGAGTTCACGGAGGAGCATGCCCGGGAGCTCGAGCCGGACGCCATCGCCGACGCCCGCGCCGCAGCCGATCAGGCCGGGCAGCTTCAAGGACCGGCCGCCCAGGCGCGACTGCTGGGTCTTCTGGTACAGCTCACCGGCGCGTCGTCGGTGATTGCGGTGGGCACCGGCTCTTTGGTGGAGACGCTGCAGCTGATGCATGCGCTGAACGGCGCCGGTCAGCTGACGGCCGTGGATTCCTCCGCGCAGGGAATCATGCTGATTCGCAAGGCGTTCGCGGCCTTGCAGGACGTCACCGACACCTCACTGCGAGCGGTGAACGCGCCGACCAGCGTGTTTCTGCCGCGACTGAACGCCCATGACTACGATCTCATCGTCGTGGCGGGCGACCCGGAGAACTACGCCTCCACATTCGCCCAGGCGTCGCGTTTGCTGCGTGAGCATGGCGCCATCGTCTTCACCGATGTGCTGGCGCTGGCCTCCGAACAGGGAGGCGTGCTCAATGCGGCCGACCGCAGCGACAAGACGGTGGCCATGCGCGAGCTCATCGCCACCGTTGAGCAGGACGAGGGCTTCACCTCCACCCTCACGCCGGACGGCACCGGCATGCTGATCGCCGTCAAACAGTGATTGGGCTGCGATCTAATAATCTGAGATCGCAGCCCGACAACGGCCGAGCTGCCAGCCATAACAGACCGACGACACACGCGAAATCTGGTCTTGCACACGAAAAAACGCCGGTCCAGTTTGTTGCGGAATAGTTGCGGAATAACCGCGCCGATGAGATCAGAGCGAGGTCAGAGTCCCTTGGTGACGAGCTTCACGGCCTCGTCGGGATCGTCGGTCAGCGTGACCAGATGCGGGTCGATGGCGGAGATCATGCCATGATCCGAGACCGGGCCGTTAAGCCAGTCAAACAGGCCCTGCCAATACTCTTCGCCATACAAAACAACCGGCATGTTGGCCACCTTATGGGTCTGCACGAGGGTCAATACTTCAAACATCTCGTCCAGCGTGCCGAAGCCTCCCGGGCATACGATCACACCGGAGGCGTACTTGACGAACATGGTCTTGCGGACGAAGAAGTACCGGAAGCTCATGCCAAGATTCACCCACTGGTTGAGTCCCTGCTCATGCGGCAGCTCGATACCGAGTCCCACCGACTTGCCGCCCGCGAGCGCCGCTCCCCTGTTCGCGGCCTCCATAACGCCCGGCCCGCCGCCGGTGATTACGGCAATGTTGCGCTTGGCGATCTGACTGCCCATACGACGGGCGGCCTTGTACACGGGGTCGGTACGCGGGGTGCGTGCCGAACCGAAGATCGCGACCGCAGGACCGAGCTCGGCAAGCGCGCCGAACCCGTCCACGAACTCCGATTGGATGCGCAGCACACGCCACGGATCCATGTGCAGCCAGTCGGTATCCGCGTCGGGCTTCAGGAGGTTGGCTGTGGTGTTGTCCTTGGGGATCATCTGACCGCGCAGAATCACCGGGCCGCGATGATAGGTGTCGCCGAGCGGCGAGGCGTCCTCCAAATCGACCGGCTCCACAGGCGCGGTCACCGCATTCAAAGCATCCGCGGCATCTGAAGCATCCACGGCCACCGCACCATCCGCAGCCACCGAAGCATCACCCTGCGTATCCGCCCCGTCAGCGTCAGCCTCGTCACCAGTCGCATCAGCCGCCTCAGCCGTCATCGCTTCCGCCTCAGCCGTCATCGCTTCCGCCGCCGCGGACACGGCCGGCTCCCCGTCATGCTTGTGCTTCTTCGGATGCTTCCGCGCCGTCGGCTCGTTCGTCTCGTTCAGTGCCTCTTCGGCGTCCTTCCCGGCTTCGGCTTTCTTGGCCTTCTTCTGCTTCTTGGCCATCTGATTATCTCCTTGATCGTATTGGATGCGCGTCCGCTCTCCTCGGCCTGCTGCTGGCGCTTGGCCCGCATTTCGGCGATCTCCTCGGGGGTGAACGCATCCATGGTCACGCTCTGTGTGCCATCGGCCAGCGTACCAGCATGCTCCTCGATCACATGACCGGTATCCGTCTCATGGTCCGGTCCTTGGCCATGAACCATCTTGGCGGATGCCTCCAGAGTGAACCGCTTCGACTGGCGGCTCAGCAGGATACCGGCAATCAACGCGGAAATCAGCGATCCGACCAGCACGCCGAACCGGGCCTCCGCCGAAAGCTCCGCGTTGCTGTACGCCAGCGATGCGATGAGGAAGGACACGGTGAAGCCGATGCCGCAGGCGCACGCGGTGGGGATCATGTCGCGCACCTTCAGTCCCTTCGGCATGTTGAGTCCACCCAGATGGGTCGCCACCCAAGCGGTGGCGATGATGCCGAACGGCTTGCCGACGACCAACGCCACGATGAGTGCGATGACCACCGGCGAAAGCATGAGTTCGGGCGTCAACTCGGCGAAGTGCACACCGGTGGCGAACAGGGCGAAAATCGGCAGCGCGAGCAGCGCGGAGAACGGCTGCAGCTTGGAAGCGTACCGTTCGGCGCGCGGCGTGGCCTCGCCATGCATCTCGCGGGAGGGGGTGAACAGGCCGACCAGCACACCGGCGAGCGTGGGATGCACGCCGGCCTCGAACATCATCACCCACGCAAGGATGCCGACGACGCCCACCGCGATCCAGGGCACACGCTTCATCCGCACCAGCACCGTCCAGACGGCCGTGCACGCCGCGATGCCCAGGAACCAGTACCAATCGTTGAGGGAGGAGAAGAACACGGCGATCAGAATGATGGCCAGCAGATCGTCCACGGTGGCGAGGGTCATGAGGAACGCGCGGATCGAGCCGGGCAGTCCTTTGGCGAACAAGGCGAGTACGGCCAGCGAGAACGCGATGTCCGTGGCCGTGGGCACCGCCCAGCCATGGGCCATCTCACCAAACGGGACTATGCTTCTCGTGCTGGGAAGCACCACATTGCCCACGCCTCCCGGACCGTATTGCGAGAACAGCGCGGCCACGATCACGAACAGTATCGGAGGCATGAGCATGCCGCCCGCCGCGCACAGCATCGGCACGGCCGCCGCCTTGGGATTGGCCAATGAACCGGTGGTGAGCTCTTGTTTGAGCTCAAGTCCGACGGTCAGGAAGAAGATGGTGAGCAGGCCGTCCTGCGCCCAATGCCCAATCGGCAGATCGATGTTGGTGTAGGGGATGCCGATCTGCGTCTCCGCGATGGACTCGAAGAGGTGGTAGGTCAGCGGCAGGTTAGCCGCCACCAATCCGACCAATGCGAACCCAAGCATGATCAGACCCGACACACGGTCGGATGCGGCAAGTCTGCGAATTGCGGCCCATGGCCCTTGCTTCACCACGCTGTTCGCCATCATCCGCTCCTTGTCTCTCGGGTCTCCCGATGCCTGCTGCTCTTTCTATCGGACGATTCCGTCATCGACCGCGTATATGGTCCGTCGTCTGTGCAATCTCACCTCTCGCGACGCGCACCCATAACCGGAGTCGGACCGTCACGTACCGTCCATACTACGAAATATCCACGGACGTTCCGCCCCGGGCGGAGCCGGCGATGCCGCAGGCGCGCCTTATCCAGTGTCCTGTGACAATTCGTTGATTTTCTTTTGGCGCCCTCGTCAGAGGAGCTGGCCAGCAAAAGCGGAACTGAGGGGTGGTCACTTTCGCCGACGAATTTCTGACGTAGAACACTGGGTGGCATCAGCGAGCTTCCGGCAAAGATACCGGATCGTCCACGTTCCCAGTAGCCGTTCGCGGAACCGGGGCAATCGTCCAGTGCCCGCGAGTCAACGCCGGGATGCCAGCGCCTGCTCCAGACGGGTCAGGACACGTTCGAGCAGTGCTGTCGGACACGCCAGATTGACGCGCTCGAAGTAGTCGCCGGAATGGCCGAACAGGGAGCCTTCATCGAACCAGACGCGGCCCTTCTCGCGCAGGAACGTGCGCAATGCCTCCGGCGAGGCGAACCCGAGCCCCCTGCAATCGATCCACGCCAGATACGTGCCCTCGGGCTCGATCAGGCGAATGCCGTCCGTGTGTTCGGCGAACTCGCGGACGAGTCCGAGGTTGCGTTCCAATACGGTCATCAGTTCATCCAACCATCCTGCGGCATGGTTGTACGCGGCTTGGCAGGCCACCAGCCCAAAGTGGCTCACGGTCAGTCCGCCGATGTTCTCGGCCGCGATGTCGAAGCGGCGCTTGAGATCGGAGTTGGGGATGATGACGTTGGAGCACAGCAGACCGGCCAGATTGAAGGTCTTGGTCGGCGCGGTGAATTCGAATACGTTGGCGGCGTACTCCTCCCCCAACGCGGAGAACATCGTGACCTGATGGCCGGGGTAGGCGAAATCAGCGTGGATTTCGTCACATAGGACGATCACACCGTGCTTCAGACAGATGTCGCCGATGCGCCGCAACTCGTCGGCGGTCCAGACACGGCCGACCGGATTGTGCGGATTGCACAGGATCATCGCGGTCGTGCGCGGGTCGGAGGCTTTGGCCTCCAAGTCGTCGAAATCGATGGTGTATCGGCCGGCCGCCTCGTCCAGGACCAGTTCATTGTCGAGGATGGTCAGGCCGTTGCGTTCGGCGGCGAACGTGAACGGGTAGTAGACGGGCCGCTGGATGATGACCTTGTCGCCGGGGTGCGTGACGGCGCGCAGGGCCGTGTTGATGGCCGGCATGACGCCGTCGGACAGGCTCACCCAGGACGGGTCCACGTCGAAACCGTGACGACGCGACATCCAACCGGTGAGGGCCGCGAAATAGTCGTCGGTGGCGTAGTCGTAGCCGAACACATCGTTGGCGGCGGACGCGACCAAGGCCTCGACGATTTCGGGCGCGGGCTTGAACTCCATGTCCGCCACGGACAGAGGCACAACGTCGCGACTATCGGGGCCCATCTCCTCCTCGATTTCATGCCATTTGATGGACGTCGAACCGTGCCGTTCCAGAATGGAATCGAAATCGTATCGGGTCTGCTGCGCCTGCGTCATCACGTTCCTTTCACTCCCAGAGAAACAACCCGAACCATCGTAATGGCGGATTGTGACGAATGACGGCGAATTTCCGTGACGAATAACGATGAATCTCTCTCCCCACCCGTCTTTCGACGGGATTTCCCGCATCAGAGGGAGCTATAACCGCTGGACCGCCAGACGCAATTTGGTCTATACCCCACGATTTATCCCATGATTCGTCTCAGTCTGCCTCTTCCCATCCCCTTACCGTCTTTCTCCACCACTCCAGAGTACATATTTCGAGCTATGAGCCCATATTTCAGGGAAGGGGACGTTAATAATTTGAACCGCTCGAATTCGATAACCTCATTGGTTAAGCCACGCACAGCCTTGGCTTTTTTCAACCAAGCGGCCTCAATCATCAAGCCCCATTCCGCGCGCGAACGCATCCCAATCCGCATCAGTACACAGGACGGTATCGGTGGGCAAAGCATGCAACGTTTTACTCACGGCCTCAGCCTCAACCGGCAATCCTGCCGACGCATACCCGGCCAAGTAAGCGTTAATCATGCTAATCAGATTATCGCCTCTGCTTTTCGCCACAGCTTCGGCCGAAGCGTAGGCGGGCAGACTTTCCACAACAGTCATATCACACCACCTTTCACTAGTAGTTCTCCGAAAACCGCTCAACCCAGACAGCTGCGACTATGCCAAAATCCCGGCTCTCACCTGAGATTCGGTTAAGCCATGCGCTCTAATCTCCTCGGCCTCGTCCTTCGGGTCAGGCCAACGAGAAGAATCAAACACGCATTTATACAACTCCCAATGAGTACAGACACGCACCAACAACACATGCCCGTGAAGCACCCGATATATCACAAGCACGTCAGGCTCGGCATGACATTCCATATAACCGGAAAGACAGCCGCGATCATGCCCCAACGGGTGCGGGTCACACGATTCAGGCACGCCACCATACTCAAGAAGATGATAATCAAGCAAGTCGTACACCGATTCAGCCCAATCATGCGAATACCTACGCAACCGCTCGATATCACCGTAAAACCAATCGGTAGCGTTATACTCAATCATTCGGCGTCAACCTTATCCATGACGCTACGAATACTGGATAACAGCTCATTCTTGGAACGATAACGACGAATACCGGTAGGCAATTCATCACCGAGATGGGAAGCCTCATTCATCTGGGCTACACGGCGGAGCCGAGCCGACGCTATCCGCTTGGCCCTACGTTCCATAACCATTGTTACCATGTCTGACACCTCGCTTTCAATTGGTTTCAGCGTATCCCAGTGATGTTAGGACACGCTATGAGGGTTCACGGCCCTTTACTATCAACTCATACGACGCGGGGCAATGCCATGCCGGATACCGTGTCGCCTTGACGGATCGCATGCGCACATTGAAAAGCACTGACCAACATTGAAAAAAGCCTCGGAAGCATTTCGCTACCGAGGCTTATCGTGCGCCAGACAGGATTCGAACCTGCGACCTGCTGATCCGTAGTCAGCTGCTCTAATCCGCTGGGCTACTGGCGCATACCACTGTTATCCCCGTGGTTCGGGAGTGCGCCAGACAGGATTCGAACCTGCGACCTGCTGATCCGTAGTCAGCTGCTCTAATCCGCTGGGCTACTGGCGCATGTTGTCGTTCAAACAACTCGATATATAATACACGCACGAACCGACTATGCAACTTGAGTTACCATTCGGCGTGTCTCGTTGGAATCATGCGGTTTTTCGCTGTTCGCCGTATGACTCATACGTCGGCTCACGCAGTAATTTCGGGCTACTGGTCCCCTCCACGGATGCGCGATCCACGATCACCTGCCGCACATCGTCGAGACTGGGCAGCTGGAACATGGTGTTCTGCAGGGTGCGTTCGATGATCGAGCGCAGTCCGCGTGCCCCAATGCCCTGAGAGATGGCCGTATCGGCGATGGCCCGTATGGCCTGTTCGGTGAACTGAAGATCGACGCCGTCTACGGCGAACAGCTTGCGGTACTGCTTGACCAACGCGTTGGCCGGCTGCGTCAGAATCGCGCTCAGATCGTCCACGGTCAACTCCTTCAGGACGCTGATGACGGGCAGACGTCCGATGAATTCGGGCAGCAAACCGAATTCGGCTAGATCGTCCGCATTGACATGCTCCAGCAGTTCGTCGTCCTTGAGATCGGCGTCATGCCAGTTCACGCCGAACCCGCTTTCCCGTCGTCCAAGTCGCCGACGCACAATGTCGGTAAGCCCCACGAACGCCCCACCGCACACGAACAGAATGTCGCGCGTGTCCATCTGCACGGTCTCCTGCTCCTTGTGCTTGCGGGTGCCCTCCAGAGGCACGGCGGCGATGGTCCCCTCAAGAATCTTCAGCAGCGCCTGTTGCACGCCCTCGCCGGACACGTCGCGGGTGATGGAGGTGTTTTCGCCGGATTTGCGCGCGATCTTGTCTATCTCGTCGATGTAAACGATGCCGTGTTGGGCGCGCGCGACATCACCGTCGGCGGCCTGCAGAAGCCGTTGGAGCACGGTTTCCACGTCGTCGCCCACGTATCCCGCCTCGGTGAGGGTGGTGGCGTCCGTGATAACGAATGGCACGTTCATCACGCGGGCCAGCGACTGGGCGAGATAGGTCTTGCCCACGCCGGTGGGCCCGAGCAGCAGGATGTTCGACTTGGCGACCTCGACGTCGGCCAGGGAGTCGTTCCGCCGACGCGAGGTCGCGCGTGCACGCCGATGCCGCGAGACGGTGCTTTGGCCATAGGAGGACGGCCCGGATGACGGAACGCCATCGGATTCGTCGCTGATACCGCCAACGAATCCGTCAAGTCCGCCGCCGGCTCCGCCCGCTTCCCCGAAAATCTCCTGATCTGCGGGCAACATGGCGTCGCCGCCCGCACGCCGACCGTCCTCCAGACGCTCGGCGCCCTCGCGCAGCTCCATGTTGACTCGTTTGTAATGGTTGTACACGGCCACGGACAGGGCTCGCTTGGCGTCCTCCTGCCCGACCACGTACCGGTTGAGATACTCGAAGATCTGAACGGGCTTGGGCAGCACGAGCGTATTGACTTCGGCGTCCTTGACCCGTTCTTCGGAGATGATCTCGACGCACAGCTGAATGCATTCGTCGCAGATGGAGGCGTTGGGACCGGCCACCAGCTTCTTCACCTGACGTTCGGTCTTGTTGCAGAACGTGCAACGGGGAATCTCCTCGTTGTAGCTGACCACCCGTCCCATGGCATCTCCTTTGCCTGTTGCCTCGCTGCGCGACCGTCTTCCGATGCATCCGTCCTGCCGAACATTGCCGGAATGGATGCATTCGGCCAATCCGATGAATCGCCGGTTCCGCAGAATCGCCGAATCGCCTATTCCCCTACCAGCCGTAAACAACGAACCACCGGCAGACAGGGAGCCCGGAAAAGACCTTTAGATGACACCATACCCCCGGTCGACGTCGGCCGAGGGTATTGCGATGATGAACAGGGAAGCCCGTCGCACACTTGGTGAGTCGCTACCGACGCGTCCCCGCCGGACTCACTGACGGTGCTCGAGCACCTCGTCCACGATGCCGTATTCCTTGGCTTCGGGCGCGGTCAGGAAGGTGTCCACCTCGATGTCGCGGCGAATCTTCTCCACGTCCTGACCGGTGTGCTTGGCGAGCGTGTTCTCGAGCCACTCGCGCATGCGCAGCATCTCGCGAGCCTGAATCTCGATCTCGGTGGCCTTGCCGAAGCCCTGGTCGATGGCCGGCTGGTGGATGAGCACACGGGCGTTCGGCAACATGAGACGCTTGCCCTTGGCACCGGAGGCCAGCAGGATGGCTGCCGCGGAGGCCGCCTGGCCGAGGCAGACGGTCTGCACGTCCGGCTTGATGTATTGCATGGTGTCGTAGATGGCGGTCATGGCCGTCATCGAACCGCCGGGCGAGTTGATGTACATCATCACGTCGCGGTTCGGGTCCTGCGATTCGAGGACCAGCAGCTGGGCCATCACATCGTCGGCGGAGGCGTCGTCCACCTGCACACCGAGGAAGATGATGCGATCCTCGAACAGACGGGAGTAGGCGTCCTGGGTCTTCATGCCATACGGGGTCTTCTCCACGAACTGCGGCATAACGTAACGGTTGGTCGGCATCGCCGCATCGCGCGCGGCGCGGGCCGCCGCCGGCACGAATCCGGCCACGCAACGGGCGCCGGCCAGACGGTCGGCGCGGGCCGCGAACTTCGCTTCTTCACTTGCCATGATGCTCACTCCCCCTGCTTGGTGTCGTTGCCGATGGTGTCCGGCGTGGTCACGAGCTTGTCGACGAAGCCGTAGTCCAGCGCCTCCTTGGCGGTGAACCAGTGGTCGTACTCGTTGTCGCGGTAGATCTCCTCGACCGTGTGGCCGGTCTGCTCGGCGGTCAGCTCGGCCATGGTCTTCTTCATGTCCATGATGAGCTCGGCGTTGATGCGCACATCGGTGGTGGTGCCGCCGATGCCGCCGGACGGCTGGTGCATGAGCACACGGGCGTGCGAGGTCAGGTAGCGCTTGCCCTTGGTGCCAGAGCTCAGCAGGAACTGGCCCATGGAGGCGCACATGCCCAGACCCACGGTGGCCACGTCCGGCTCGATGAGCTGCATGGTGTCGTAGATGGCCATGCCGGCGGTGATGGAGCCGCCCGGGGAGTTGATGTACAGCCAGATGTCCTTCTTCGGGTCCTCGGCGGCCAGCATCAGCAGCTGGGCGCAGATGCGGTTGGCCATATCGTCCTTGACCTCCTCACCCATCCAGATGATGCGGTCCTTCAGCAGACGGTTGAAAATCGGGTCGACGGGGCCGGCCGGGACGTCATCGCCCGCCATGACCGGCAAGGTCGCAAAGGTATTGCTCACCTTGGTTCTCCTTAACTCAAAACTCGAACATTGTTCAGACTACCGCCTTGAAGCGACCGACAACAGCTTTCATCCCGATTTCGGCGCCCAGCGTAGGCGACCGCGGCCAGCGTACGCGACCGCAGCCACGGTACGCGACCGCGACCGTTCACCGCCAGTCGCAACAAACCGCCAGTCGCACAGACCGCCAGCCATACAGGCATCCGCAGACTCCGGCATCCGGCTACTCCAACGTGTCGAGCACGTCGTCAATGAGAAGCCGCTCCTGTGTACGGGCGCCGTCATTCTTGAGCCGCGGGAACCGTCGTTCGGCGTTGGCCGGGCTGGCGCCGGCCGCGCGGGCGACGTTCGACTTGCTGGAGCCGTGCGCCACGGCCTTCTCCGCGAGCCGGTCGACCAGCGAGTCGGAGACCTGCCGCATCCGCTCGGCCACCCACAACTGGGCCATGTCCTGACTCAGTCCGTAATCCTCGGCGAGTTCGCTGGAAGCCTCCTGGATGGCCGCCCACAGCACCATGAACGGCTTGCGGTAATAGGCGATCTGCTCGTTCAGCGGCTCGCCATCGATCGCCGCCAAAGCCTTGCGGTCCTCGGTGTTTTCGGACATATACCGCTCATCGCCTCCCAAACCAATTCAATCGACAATCTCAATCCGCGCTTCCCCACAACTACGTGTCTGCCCTGACTTTACGGATTGACTTCAGTGGTGGGAAGCGTCACCACGGCACTTCCCACCACGTCGCATGACGTTGCCATCCACTCTAGAAGCGATTCAGCCTGAACGGCGACAAATCGAACGGGATGTCTTTCCCGGCCGCCTCGCCCGCCAGAATCTCGCCGAGCACGCTGGCGAATTTGAATCCGTGACCGCTCAGACCAGTCACAATCGTGACGTTACTGTAGCCCGGAGCCTGGTCGATGATGAAATCGCCATCCGGTGACATGTCATACGTGCACGAAGCGCCATATGCCAGCGCGCCAACGCCCCGCAGGAAATGCTCCGTAATCGGCGCCACTTCACGGTCGTCTCCCTCAATTTCACCGAACGGCACCCGATCACCCGGCTTGCCGATCAGCTGCCCGTCTTGATGCCGTCCAATCTTGATCGTGCCGTTCGTGGCGGGGAAACCATAAAACTGCGTCCCGTCGCGGTCTTCGATGATATACGCCGGGAAACCGTTCTCGGCGGCCAGTTCCGGCGCCGCTTCAAACCACGCGAAGACCTTGCGGGTCGGTTGTACCGGCAGGTCCGGAACCAGCGCCTTCACCCAGGTACCGACGGTTACCACCGCTCGACGACCAACGAAAGTACCTTGTTCCGTCGTCACGACGACATTGTCCGCCGCATCCGAGCCGATCTTCAGCACCCGATTGTCGAACGACTGGTCGGCGCCGGACCGTTTCGCCAGTTCGATATACGTCGCAATGGCGTTTTCCGAGAACAGGACCCCTGCGTCGCGCTCGACCAGCACCTGATAGTCCGCCGGCAACTGCCATGCCGGCCATAGTTCACGGACCGTCGTCCCATCGTATTCGTCGACCGCCAACTGATAATGGTCAGCCGTCTCCCTGACCGTGCGTAGAAATTCCGAATCAATCGGGCCCGCGTTCAGCACACCTGTCCGTTCGAAGATGGGCCTGTCCGTCAGCGTCGCCAGTTCATTCCATAATTCCTGCGCCCGCAGCACCATCGGGACATACGCCCCGCCCTCACCATACGCATGACGAATGATGCGCGTCTCGCCGTGATGTGACCCTTCGGTATGCGGCGGCGTGTGCGCATCGATTTCCAAGACGTCCAGCCCCTGCTTCGCGGCATAGTAACCGGTGGCGGCACCGACCGAGCCGGTTCCGACGATAATCAGATCATATACGTGTGCCATAGAGTCATCTCCCCTTGTCTGTGAAATCATTCCCCAATGATTTCCCGATAGCATATCATGTTCGCCGCTCTGCTCGGCCTATGGAATCGTGAGGTGGAGTTCTCATCAATGGTGTTAATAGGTCACAGAGGTCATGAATGTGCTCACACAAGCGGAACCGGCCGTTCGTGCCGGACATGTTGAATCCGCCCGCCTGCGTTGCCAGATATCTTTGGTCTCACCCTTCTTGGATACGACACAATCATGAGCGACTTTCGCCCAACGTTTCCCGGCGTTTCATGCCGTCCAGCACCCACTTGGAGACCAACGCGGAGGAGGCCACGGCCAGGCCGACCGGCACGAAGAACGTGATCGGCGCTTCGGTCAGCTCCATCACGAGGCACATGGCCATGAGCGGAGCCTGCTGGGATGCGGAGAGCAGGGCGGCCGCGCCGATCAGCGCGCAGGCGGTGACCGAATCGGCTGGGAAGGCGAACATCCAGACAAGCCCCAGCATCGCGCCGAGCGTCGATCCCAGTGCGATGCCCGGCTGCAGCACGCCGCCGGACGCGCCGGAGCGGATGGTCATCAGCGTGATCAGTGCTTTGGCCACGAACGTCAGGGCCAGCACGGCCAGAATCATCCCGACATGGGAGAGCGTCAGCACCGTGCCGGCGTTGGGGGCAAGCCCGGAGCCGAAATCGAGCCACGAGCCGGTACCCGTGCCAGTGACGGACGTGCCCGAAGCCGCAACGGTACCGGACGCATCGGCGGACGCACTGGCACCGGCGACGACGCCACTCCCCCCGCTCAGCAGCGTCCACGGCGACGCGGCTGCCGATGCCGGCGACTGCACGGCGCCCGAAGTGCCGGCGACCTCGGGGATGAACGTGCTGAATCCGAGCTGCGCGGCGGCACGGCCGTTGCCCATCACCTGCGGCACGAACACCGCCACCAGACCGGTCACTAGACCGACGAGCGGCATCTGCCATAGAATCGCCCGATCCGCGGGCTTGTGCGCCTCCGCCCACGAGGAGCCCTTGCGGAACAGCGCACCCACCGCGCCGCATGCCGCGCCGCACAGCAGGGCGAACAGCATCAGCGTCGGCGTGGAGGAGGGCTGCATCGCGGTGATGTCATAGAACGTGTGATGGCCTTTGATGGAGGCCGCCACGAACGCCGCCACCGCCGACATGCCCAGACCGAACGCCACCTTCTCGATGGTCACGTCCACCAGCAGAATCTCCACGGCGAAGAACATGCCCGCCAGCGGCGCGTTGTAGACGCCGCCGAGTCCGGCACCCGCAGCGACCGCCACCACCATACGGCGGTCGATCCCACTATCGCCCTCGATATGGAACAAATCGCAGAATCGCTGGGCGAGCATTGCGCCGAGTTCGCGCGGGGCGACCTCCCGGCCGATCGACGCGCCGGAGCCCACGATGAAGATCTGCAGCACCACATGCAGCACGGTCTGCCATACCGGCATTCGCTCCCCTGCCACGGCTTTCTTGACCGAGGGCACCTTGGTGGTTTTGTGGCGCAGCAGATACCAGATCACGCCGGCGACCGTCATGCCGAGCGTCACCGAGATCACACGGCGGACCGCCGGAACGCCGAACGGTCCGGGCAGTTCCGAACCTTCGATGTAGCCGAGCATCACATGTTCGACACCGTACAACAGCAGCGTCAGCAGTCCGGCACCCGCGCCGATGACCGCGCCCAGCGCCAGCACGGCGAGGATGATCCAGCCGAGGCGTTTTCCATCGAGTTGTGCGTTCGTCTGTGTATGTGTCATTGCGCCAACTCCTCATGCTTTGTCTTGTTTGCCGTCTGACTCTATAGTTCTCGTTCCGAAAGCGGCCCGTGAAGGGTAGGAGCGTACAGGGGCTTCCGTAGGAACGGAATCGTCATGTGCTCCATCGCAAGACTACCCCCTCAGTCGGCTTCGCCGACAGCTCCCCCTGATAGGGGGCGCCGAATATGGGGACCAAGCATTGCCGATAGCTCCCCTGGTAGGGGGAACCGAGACGTGGGGGCGAACTATTGCCGACAGGCAGGGGAACCGGTTGCGGACCACATTGGGACAAATCACACCTGCCAACCCGATACGGGGAGCCGAATATAACAAAGCCCGGAACCTTGGGCGGGTTCCGGGCTCGAACGATCACGCTAGCGCGCGAAAGTCATGCTCACTCGGCGTCGGCCGGCTTGTCCTCGTCGGACTTGGACAGCTCGTCGGCCACGGCGGCAGCGGCGGAGGCGGCCTCGACGGACTCGGACTCCTCATCCTCGGCGGCCTCGCCCAGGAAGGCGGAAAGGTCCACGACCTCGCCGTCGGCGGTGAACTTCACGGCGCGCATACCGGCGAGCAGGCCCTTGGAGCGGCCCACTTCCTGCACGGCGGAACCGAGCTGGCCGTTCTTGATGATGGCCTGGATGAAGGCGTTCGGATCCATGCCGTACTGCTGGGCGATGGAGGCGAGGAAGTTGAACACGTCGGCCTGGGAGACCTTGACGTCCAGCTTCTGGGCCAGGGCGTCCAGAACCATCTGGTCGCGCAGATCCTTCTCAACGTTCTTCTCGGCCTCGGCCTTCTGCTCGTCGGTGGCCTTCTCCGGGTCCGGGGTCATGCCCTTGAGCTGCTCCTCGACCATCTTGGCCTTGACGCCCTTCGGCACCGGGATCTCCAGACCCTCCTGCAGCTTGGCGATGAAGGCGTCGCGGGCCTCGGTGGCCTGACGGCCTTCGGCATCCTGGCCGGCGGCCTTGCGGATGTCGGCCTTGAGCTCGTCCAGAGTGTCGAACTCGGAAGCCTCGGAAGCGAACTCATCGTTCAGCTCCGGCAGCTCCTCGGCCTTGACAGAGTTGACCTTGACCTTGACCTGGGCCTTCTCACCCTCGTGCTCGCCGGCTTCCAGCGTGCCCTCGAAGGTGGTCTCCTCGCCGGCGGACAGGCCGTCAAGGGCCTCATCCAGACCGTCGAGCATGGTGTTGGAGCCGAGCTCGTAGCTCACGCCCTCCTGGGAATCGACGACTTCGCCGTTGATCTCGGCGCTCAGGTCGATGTTGGCGAAGTCACCCTTGGTGGCCGGGCGATCCACGCCGACCAAGGTGCCGAAGCGCTGGCGCAGGGCCTCAAGACGCTTCTCCACGTCCTCGTCCTTGACCTCCGGCTTGGCGATGGCGATCTCCATGCCGTCGATCTCCGGCAGCTCGAAGTCCGGGCGACGCTCCACGGTGGCGGTGAACTTCAGCTTGGTCTCATCCTTGGCGGACTGCGGAACCTCCTGCACGTCGAACTCCGGCTGGTCCATCGGGTGGATCTGCTTCTCCTCCAGAGCCTTGGAGTACAGCTCCGGCACGGCGTCGTTCACGGCCTCGCCGGCGACGGCGGCAAAGCCGATGCGCTGGTCGATGATCTTGCCGGGCACGTGGCCCTTACGGAAGCCGGGAACGTTCACCTGCTTGGCGATTTCCTTGCGAGCCTTGTCCAGGAACGGGTCAAGCTCTTCCGGGTCGACGGTGATGGTGAGCTTCACCTTGGTGGGCTCGAGGTTACGAACGCTGATCTTCACGCTAATGACTCCTCAAAAGTCGTTTTTCTTAACAATCTGCCGTAAGGCAACCTCTATATGATAGCGCTAGTTACGGACGGTGCGATAAGCCGCACCTGCCAGTTTCTCGCTCCCTGTTCGGCGAGGAATTCCTCCACGTCCAGATCGGAGACGTTTTCGCTCCAGCACAGGTTGCGCAGAATCTGCGGCTTGATGACGATTTCGGGCGGCGTGCGGGTGTCCTCGGCGATCTGGTTGACCACCCGACGCACGCGCTGCAGCCGTTCGTACCGGTCGGGATGACGCTGCTGCCACAGCTTCATCGACCGCGGCGCGTTGACCACCATGCCGTTCTCATCCTGCTCGGGAGAGGGCATCGTGGGCCATTCGCTGGGTTTCAGGGCCAGGGCGCGGTCGATGGCGACCTTCCACACCTTCGGTTTTACTTCACGCTGAATGGGCGCGTAACGCTCGAACATCTTGTCCTGTTCGGTGCCGGTGCGGATGCGCACGCGCTCGTTGAGCGAACGCAGGGCGCGGAACTGCGCCGCGTTGCGCGGCTTGGCCGTGGCCGCCTCGATGATCGAGGCGTCCGCGAGCAACAGGGTCGGAGCGATGTCGTACCGCTTGGCAAGACGATCGCGCTCCTCCCACAGCGATTTGGCGATGGCCAGCCCCTTGGGGTCACGGCTCAGCTGGGTGATGTGCGAAATCCTCAGCCATGGAATCGGATGATGCGACCGGTGCGGCCCCAGTCCCTCGGCCAAGGCATGGGAGAACTCCTCGGCGGCCCATTCGTCCTTGCCGTGCGATTTCAGGTCCTTGCGCATGAGCTCCTCGAGCTCGATGAGCACCTCCACGTCGAGCGCCGCATAATTACGCCAGTCGCGGGGCAGCGGACGATATGACCAGTCGGCGGCGGAATGCTCCTTGGCAAGCGTGATGCCGAGATAGTGCTCGGTCACGGCCGCCAGGCCGAATCGGTGCAGGCCGAGCAGTCGGGCGGCGATCTCCGTGTCGAACAGGGCTTTCGGCTTCAGTCCGATGTCGGCGAAACCGGGCAGGTCCATCAGCGAATCATGCAGAATCCATACTGCGTCGCCCACCGCATCGTTGAATTCGTCCCAGTCCGCCCCGGCGGCGGTCAATGCGACCGGGTCCAGCAGTGCGATGCCGGCGCCTTCGCGCTTGAACTGGATGAGCCAGTCCTCATGGCCGTACCTGAATCCCGATGCCCGCTCAGCATCCGCGGCCAGGGGGCCGTCCGCCTCGGCCAAGGCCTCGCAGTACCGGTGATAGTCGGCGAGCGTGGAGGTGACATCTGGCACTCCCCCGCGTGGTTCCTTGAGTAACCGTGGTTCGGTCTCACGGACGTCGCTCAACTGCAGTCATCCTCCTCCGGGCGAACTGTCGATCTGATGAAAGCGGCCCACGAGTTGATTTGTGCGCCGGCGTCCATCGTACCGTCTGGACCGGTCCCGTCAAGCGGCGTCCAGGATACGCGGATCTCCGCTCCGGCGCTGGGGGCTTCGGACAGCGCGCCGAACACGGTGTTGCGGGTGACGGTCACCGTGCCGGCCATCGAGTCCGGTTCGATGTATTCCACGTAGTCGCACATGGCGTCCCAGTACATGCCCGGGGCCAGCGGATCATCCTCGGATTCCTCCAACGGCAGGCGCGCGAACGCCACGCAACGCCAGCTGGAATCCCAGCCGGCACGCGGCGTGCGGGCGTAAAGCATCATCAGCCAGCCGGTGGCGTGGTGGGGTTGCATGTCGGCATCGGTCCTAAAACCGGCACCCATACCCGTGCCAGCGCCCGCGCCGGTATCGGCACTGGCACCGGCGCCGATACCATTCGAGGCGCCGGAACCAACACCGGTACCGGAAAAAGCGAGCTCTGCATCCTCGTCGTCCGCCTCAAGTTCCACGCCGATGCCGAAATCGGCCAATGTGGAGGACACCGGAATCTCCCGGTATCGTACGCCGTGGAGTCGCGGCATCAGGTCCACGGATTCTACGGCCGCCCATACGTCATCCGGCACCCCTCTGGGGCGCGTAAGGCGCTGCTGCTTGCCGGCGTCATCGCCAGGCCTCGTCGCGGCAGGAGCGCCCGCCGGAAAAGCGAAGATCTCAGCCATATCATCAGGGTAAGGCAGCGACGCCCGTTTGCCGGTATCGGCACGCTTTGCCGCCGAACATCTCTTCACCGGGCGACGGTTGCCCGCTCACACCCGCACCTGCCCGCTCATTCCGGGAATCTTGGTTATTTCCGGTTATTCCGCTCGTTATTTCGGACATTCTGGGCATATGCCCACCATCTGGAGGAACCCAAAATCGGTTCTGGGCATACACGTACCAGTTATCGGCGTTTTCGCGCCCCTTGTGGTACGTACATGCCCAGAACCGTTTATTTGTCACGGTTATGCCCAGAATAACCGGCCGGTAGATGCTGTCCGGTAGATGCCCAGAACTTGGTTTCGCGAAGTCTTGTGCGCCTTGTGCTTAGTACACGGTGAAACCGTGGTCCTGGAACTGCTTGGTGACACGCTCGCGCGTGGCGGCGTTCGGGCCTTTCTGGTTCTCAAGCGGGTACGGGATGCGCAGCTCGTGCCACTTCGGGCGGCCGAGCTGGTGGAAGCCGAGCACATCGATATGCTCCACGGCATCGCCGAAGGTCTCGCAGATGCGGGCCACGTTCTCGACGTTCTCCTCGGAATCGGTCAGACCGGGCACGAGCACGAAACGCACCCAGATCTTCTTGCCGGCCTTGGCGAGGCGTTGTCCGAAGTCGATGGTGGGCTGGAGCGTGCCGCCGGTGACCTTGCGGTAGGTCTCCTCGTCGCCCGACTTGACGTCGAGCAGGCACAGGTCGATGTCCTCGAGCATCTCGTCCGTGTAGTTGGTGTTGAGGAAGCCGGAGGTGTCGAGGCAGGTGTGGACGCCCATCTCCTTGGCGGCGTGGAACACGCGCGAGACGAACGCCGGCTGCATCATCGATTCGCCGCCGGAGAACGTGATGCCTCCATGCGTGGCCTTGAAGAGGTCCTTGTAACGGTCCACCTTCTTGACCATGGCGTCCAGATATACGGGCTTGCCGTCACGCATCTTCCATGTGTCCGGGTTCTGGCAGTACTGGCAGCGCAGCGGGCATCCGGACATGAACACGGTCATGCGCGTGCCCGGCCCGTCGACCGAGGTGTTGATGTCCCATGAGTGGACGAAGCCGATATCGCCGGACTTCAGCGCGGCGAGTCGGTCGCGGCGGTCGAGACCGATGGGCGATTCAAAGCCGGACAGACCGCCCATGAGGGTCTGCGAGGCATACGTCTTGGATTCGCGCAGCATATGGCGCGTGGTGGTGCGGAACTGGTTACCGGGCATCGTTGTCCTCCTGTTCCTGAATACGATTGTCCGAAAAGTGGGTTGGACCGGGCAAACGGAAGGGGCGGGACGAATCCCACCCCTTCATCGTTCTACCGTTTCACACGGTCGCGGTCATTCGACGAATCAGTCGGTGACGGCGCCCTGGTGGAAGGTACGGGAAATCACGTCGAGCTGCTGCTCCTTGGTGAGCTTGACGAAGTTCACCGCGTAGCCGGAGACGCGCACGGTCAGGTGCGGGTACTTCTCCGGGTGCTCGACGGCGTCCTCCATGGTCTCCTTGCGCAGCACGTTGATGTTGGCGTGGTAGAGGCCATGGCCGTTGCCGGCGTCCAGGATGCCGACCAGGTTGCCGATGCGCTCGTCCTCGTCGCGGCCAAGGCCATCGGGGGTGATGGTGTTGGTCAGCGAGATGCCGTCAAGAGCGTCGTTGTAGTCGATCTTGCCGACGGAGAACATGGACGGCAGCATGCCGTGGGAGTCCATGCCGTTCTCCGGGTTGGCGCCCGGGGCGTACGGGGTGCCCTTCTTGTGGCCGGACGGGAAGGAACCGGTGTTCTTGCCGTACTCCACGTTGGAGGTGATGGTCAGGATGGACTGGGTCGGGACGGCGCCACGGTAGACGGGCAGGCGCTTGACCTGGCCCATCACGGTGGAGACGACCCACTTGGCGATGTCGTCGGCGCGGTCGTCGTCGTTGCCGTAGATCGGGAACTCGCCGTCGGTGCGGTAGCCCACGACCAGATCGTCATCGGCACCCTCGACGTACTCGTACTCGTGGCCCTCGAGGTTCTTGGCCTCGGCGTTGGTGATCGGGTACACCTTGGCGTACTTGATGGCGGCCAGGGAGTCGGCGGCGATGGACAGGCCGGACATACCGCAACCGAGGGTGCGGTACACCTCCTTGTCGTGCAGGGCCATCTCGATGGACTCGTAGGCGTACTTATCGTGCATGTAGTGGATGATGTTCAGGGCCATGACGTAGGTCTCGGACAGCCATTCGAGAGCCTTCTCGTAGTTGGCCTTGACCTTCTCGTAGTCCAGGGAGCCATCGGCCTCGGGGGCGATCGGCTCGATCACGCCCTTGTCGATGACCTGCATGCCGGTCATCTCGTCACGGCCGCCGTTGATGGCGTACAGCAGGGCCTTGGCGGAGTTCACGCGGGCGGCGAAGAACTGCATCTGCTTGCCCACACGCATCGGGGAGACGCAGCAGGCGATGGCGGCGTCGTCGCCCCAGTGGGAGCGGATCTCCTTGTCGGACTCGTACTGGATGGCCGAGGTGTCGATGGAGATCTTGGCGCAGAAGCGCTTGTAGCCCTCCGGCAGCTTCGGGTCCCAGAAGATGGTGATGTTCGGCTCGGGGCCGGGTCCAAGGTGCTCAAGGGTCAGGGTGTTGAGCAGACGGAAGGAGGTCTTGGTGACCAGCGGACGGCCGTCGTCGCCGAAGCCGGCGTCGGACCAGGTCGCCCAGTACGGGTCGCCGGAGAAGATGTTGTCGTAGTCCTTGGTACGCAGGAAGCGCACGATGCGCAGCTTCATGACGATGTTGTCGATGAGCTCCTGGGCGTCGGTCTCGGTGATCTTGCCGGCCTTGAGGTCGCGCTCGATGAAGCAGTCGAGGAAGGCGGAGTTGCGGCCGAAGGACATGGCGGCGCCGTCCTGGGACTTGATGGAGGCCAGGTAGCCCATGTAGGTCCACTGCACGGCTTCCTGCGCGGTCTGGGCCGGGCGGGACAGGTCGAGGCCGTACTCGTTGCCGAGGTTGATGAGCTTCTTCAGGGCCTTGATCTGCTCGTCGTGCTCCTCACGGAAGCGGATCCAGTGCTCGATCTCCGGCTCGGTGAAGTCGTTGCGGTACGGCACGGAGTCCTTGTCGCGCTTCTTGAAGGCAATCAGCTTGTTGACGCCGTACAGGGCCACGCGGCGGTAGTCGCCGATGATGCGGCCACGGCCGTAGGCATCCGGCAGGCCGGTGAGGATCTTGTTGTGGCGGGCGACCTTGATCTGCTTGGTGTAGACGCCGAAGACACCGTCGTTGTGGGTCTTACGGTACTTGGTGAAGATCTTCTTGATCTCCGGGTCCGGCTCCTTGCCAGCCTCGCGGATGGCCTGCTCGACCATGCGCCAGCCGCCGTTCGGCATCATGGCGCGCTTGCACGGCACGTCGGTCTGCAGGCCGACGATCACGTTGTCGACCTCCGGGGAGTCGATGTAGCCGGCCGGGAAGGCGTCGATGTCGGCCGGGGTGTGGGTGTCCACGTCGTAGACGCGCTGCTTGCGCTCGACGGCCAGGTAGTTGTCGTCGAGGTACTTCCACAGGTGCTTGGTCTTTTCGGTCGCCGGAGCCAGGAAGGACTCGTCACCCTCGTACGGGGTGTAGTTCTTCTGGATGAAGTCGCGGACATCAATGTCCTTCTGCCAGTTGCCCTCGGCGAAGCCTTCCCAAGCCTTGGCTTCAAGCTCCTCCTGGGAGACAGCTGCATTCTCTACTGCGGTCATGTCACTCCTTTAATGGGGTTGCGGTTCCGCATCTTCACGGAACCATTGAGACCAAGTGTAGTTTGCACAGCCTTGGGAAAAGCTGAAATCACGAGTGAGCTATATCACATTCAAGTGTGAGCGTTATCATTCCAACGGTTTCAAGCCTGTTGTGTACCGCAATGATTTGAATTTCGAAGTGAAAACCGCTCAGGCCACTATGTAAGAATGAGCGGTTTCCCACTATGCGGACGCACTATGGACATGGTATAGCCACGTTGCGGGCATGCGCGGACGCAATTGTCACCACAGTAGCGGTATCCACTGAAGCCGGCACGTTGCGGGCAGGTGCGGCCGCATACGACCTCGTCGCGGGACGCCACGCATTAAGATGCGACGAACCACACCGACGCGTGCCAGACGAGAACCGCGAGGCATCCGCATGGAATCGGAAATCGCAAACCCACGGAATCGCAAACGAAACGGCTCGCGGCAAGAGATCCACCTAGCGGTCCGTCTCACAAATAATTGAGCACTGCATCTCCTGTCTCTCTCCCAGTCAGCTTCGCTGCCAGCCCGTCCTGTCATTAAGGACGCACTGCGTGCGCGGCATGCTGGCTCGCCTGTCGGCTCGCACGCTGCCTGCAAACAGCTCCGCTGTTTGCTTCACGGCAACGTCCCGCCAGAGAGGGCCGATACCGCTCAACCAATTGCGAGACAGACCACTAGGGCCCGCACGACTAGCACAACCCCGACCACCGGGGCCCGCCAACATGGTAAATGGGTATCTCGGTTGTGAGGGGTACTTTGGCGCGTGTGCGGTTATGTATCTGCTTTGCGAGGGGTACATGATTGTCGGATCGGCGACTATGAGGGTTGAAATTGCAAGGATGATACTCGGGGTATTGCTGGTTGGGTACCCCTTGCAAAGCAGATACGTGACCGCAGATGATCCGATGTACCCCTTGCAAAGCAGATAGCGCAAAGTGCGCAACTGCTAGTGACCCTCATCAACAATTCATTGATGAATTCACTACCTCTCAGACCCACTTCGCCGCCGGCCAGCTCGTCCTGCAATTACGGACGCACTTCGCGCAACCCGCTGGCTCACCTGTCGGCTCGCACGTTGCCTGCAAACAGCTCCGCTGTTTGCTTCGCGGCAACGTCCCGCCAGAGGGGACCAACATCACTCAGACAATTACGAGATTGACCACTATCCGTCGGTTACACCCGACCGGCGAATCCTCGTTCCGTCACATCCCGCCCCTCATGGTCAGCGACGGTAGCCCTGACCGTTCCACTGGCGGTCCTGCTCCTCCCACTTGGCGTTGCGGTCGGTCACGATGTCCCAGGCGTGCTCGGCGTCCTCCTTGGTCTTGTACGGGCCCATGCGCTGTTCGATCGGCGAGATCGGGCCGAGCTCGGCCTTGCCCTTGACCATGTTGAAGTACCACTGCTTGTCGCTGTCGCTCATATTCCTGCGCCTTTCCGCGAGACCGGCCGGCCCACCGGCCACCGGGAGCATACGCCCCAACGGGATTAGGTAGGTCCCGTGGGCCGGGTTCCGGAACCGGATGGGACCGGTGCCCGGAGGCGTCTCCCCCCATCCATTATTCACCTGCATCGTGGCGCACAGGCGGGACAGCACTGGAATAGCCGGCCTATCCCTTCGCATCCAAGGTCAGACCGCCGCGGCCACATCCTCCTCCTGAGTCCTGACGCGAGCCGCATGCTGTTCCTTGATGCGGGCTAGCAATGCGGGGTCGGTGAGGATGTCGAGCGCGGTGAAGGCGAGCGCCTTGGAGGACCAGCGGATCGATTCGAGTCCGAACGGGCTGGCCGCGGCCGCCGCGACCTGCTCGTTGTGGCCGCCCAGATTCTCCGGGGAGATGGAGAACCACGGTTGGATGGTGGGCACGACCTGGGAGACGTTGCCCACGTCGCTGGAGCCGAACACCACCTTGTCCTGTTCGGTGGCCTCGACGGTCTGCCCCAGAGCCTCGGCGTTCCTCTTCCAGACCGCGTCGAACAGCGGGGTGGGAATCATGTTGTCCACCTGGTTCTGGTACGGGGTCAGACTTCCTTTGGCCCCGGTGGCGAGCGCCGCGCCGGCCACGATGTTCTCGACCTTCTTACGCAGCGCCAGCAGCCCCGGCACGGATGCGGAACGCAGGTAGAACTTGGCCTTGGCGTAGTCGGGCACCACGTTGGGCTGCACGCCGCCGTCCACGATGACGCCGTGGATGCGCACGTCCTTGGGCAGGTGCTGGCGCAGGGCGTTGATGGAGTTGAAGGTTTGAATCACGCCGTCAAGCGCGTTGATGCCGCGCTCGGGGCTGGCGGCGGCGTGCGACGCCTTGCCATGGAACTCGATGTCCACCGGCTGGCAGGCGAGGTTGCGCGAGGACAGGCCGTTGCCTCCGGCGTGCGGGTGGGCGCACAGCGCGATGTCCACATCGTCGAAGAAACCGTCCTTGACGAAGCTGCCCTTGGCACTGCCGTTCTCGCCGCCCTCCTCGCCGGGGGTGCCGTAGACCCGCAGCTCGCCGCCGAACTCGTCGATGACGCGCTTGAGCGAGGCGGCCGCCAGCGAGGAGTTCGGGCCGAACACGCTGTGGCCGCAGCCGTGGCCGACGCCGGGCAGGGCGTCGTATTCGGCGAGGAAGACCACCACCGGGCCGGGCTTGCCCGTGCGGTATACGGCGGAGAAGCCGGTGCGGTGGTCGGCCACGCCGAGGGTAACGTCGAAGCCCTCCTGCTTCAGCCTGTCGGAAAGCGTCTGGGAGGCGAAGAACTCATAGTTGCTCACTTCGGGTTTGTCGTGGATGGCCAGCGAGATCTTCTGGTATTCGGGCAGCACCTCGTCCACGTAGGCCGAGATACGGCGCTTGGCATCGGCGACGCGGGCCAGGGTCTCGGCATCCGGTCCCGGCTGTGCGACTGCGCCCGCGGTCTTGGGCGTGGTTTCGGTCGCGGTTGCGGTCGGATTGGTGTGCTGCTGTTCCTGTTCACTCATGAGTTCGTCACTCCAGACATGTCCGACGGCCCGTGATGGGCGGGCCGTCGGATGGGTTGTTGATGGATGGTTGGATTGCTGATTGGCTACCAGCGACCTATGTCGGCAATTCGTTGACAAAATAGCTACTTCTCAGTCCCGCTTCGCGGGCCGGCTCCCCTGACAAGGGAAGCCAAAACATAATCAACGAACTTGCGACGCGGACTACTGTTTTGCCGATTGCCAGCCGGGTTAATAGCTGATACGGCAGCTATCTCGCGCTCGATGGACGCGGGACTTTCATCCGATCGAGCGTGGAATGGCTACGTCCACGTCGGACACCTGGTAGGCGCATTGCCTTTCAACCGACCGGACACGGGATGGCTGCCGATATACCGATGTCCTGTCCTTTTACTTGGACACTGACATGGACACTGCTCAGTCCCTGCTCAGGCCTTACTTGAACCTTGCTCGGACCTTACTTGGATGACAGATCGGATTCGATCTCCTTCAAGAAGCTCTGCAGCTCCTCGGCGCTGTAGTCGGTAGCAAGCACCGAAGTGCCCTTGGAATCCTCCTGCACCGCATCGGTCACGGCCTTGGTCTTGTAGACCTCCACAAGCTTCTTGTAGACCGGGTTGTTCACATCCGCCTTGCGGGACACGAAGGCGTTGATGTACGGCTTGGCGGAGTCGGCGCTCGGGTCGTCCTGGAAGATGGCGTCCTTCGGGTTAAGACCGGCGTCCTTGATGTAGCTGTTGTTGATGATGCCGGCGGTGAGCTGCGGGTCGTTGAGCGAGTTGGCCACCTTCTCGGCGCCAAGCGGAACGACCTTGACCTTGGATGCCGCCTCATCGATGTCGGCCGGCGAGGTCACGGCGGTCCACTTGTTCTTGAGCTGGACCAGTCCGGCCTTCTGGAGCACGCCGATGGCGCGGGCCTGATTGGTCTCGTCGTTCGGGATGGCGATGGAATCGCCCTGCTTGATCTCGTCCACGCTCTTGACCTTGGTGGAGTACAGGCCGAGCGGCACGACCACGGTGCCGCCGATGGGCTGGAGGTCCTTGCCGTTCTTGACGTTGTAGTTGGCGAGGTAGAGCAGGTGCTGGAACTCGTTCAGGTCGAGGTCGCCGGAGTCGAGGGCCGGGTTCTCGGACGTGTAGTCCTGGAAGTCCACGATCTTGACGTGGATGCCCTGCTTCTCGGCCTCCTGGGTGAAGACCTGCCACTGCTTGTCGGTGGCGCCCACCACGCCGATCTTGACCGGGTTCTCGGCCGAGCCCTTCTCGGCGCCCGTCTTGCCGGCCGCGTAGGCGTTGTAGCCGAAGAAGCCGCCGGCCAGAACGATGATGGCCACGACCACGGCGATGATGATGTTGCGCACGGTGTGGTTGACGCGCACCGGTTCCTGCGGGTTGGCGGGCGAGGCGCCCTGCGTTGCTGCTGACATGTGATTTCCCCTCTCGTGTCGATGTCGAGGTCGTTGCCTCGATGACATGGACCACGATAGGGGCTTGCGGCCGGCCAAGAGGCCGTGCGGCTATATGCACTGGCTATGACCGGTTACGAGGCCGTGCGCCGTCGCCCGCTGATAACATGCTATCAGCGGGCATTTGTCTCACTATGCGGACAAACGGCGCGTATATCGACCTCTTGTCAGCTCATTGCGACTACTCGCGGAAGGCGTTGGTGACCGGCAGACGGCGGTCACGCCCGAAGGCGAGGGCGGTGACCTTGGGGCCGAGCGGGTATTGGCGGCGCTTCCATTCGGCGCGGTCCACCAGACGCATCACGGTGTCGACCGTGGCCTCGTCGAAGCCGTCGGCCAACAGGTCGGCGCGGCCGTGCGCATGCTCGATGTACGCGGCGAGCACCTTGTCGAGCAGGGCGTATTCAGGCAGCGAGTCGGAATCCTTCTGACCGGGGCGCAGCTCGGCGGACGGGGCTTTTTCGATGGAGGCGACCGGAATCATCACGCCGTTCTTCAGCGGCACGCCGGCGTCGCCGTCCTCGTTGCCCACGATCTTCAGGCCGCCGATGCCCACGCCGGCCGCCGCGGCGCGGTTGCGCCAACGGCTGACCTCCCACACACGGGTCTTCAGGAGGTCCTTGATGGGCGCATAACCGCCGACCGCATCGCCGTAGATGGTGGAGTAGCCGCAGGCGAGCTCGGATTTGTTGCCGGTGGCCACGGCGAGCAGGCCACGCGAGTTGGAGCTGGCCATCACGATCACGCCGCGGATGCGGGCCTGAAGGTTCTCGGCGGACACGCCCTCGAGATGCAGCTGCTGCTGATAGGCGTTGAACAGCGGTTCGATGGGCTGGACCTCATAGTGGGCGCCGATGTTGGCGGCCAGATCGGCGGCGTCATCCTTGGAGCCGTCCGAGGAGTACATCGAGGGCATGGAGATACCCCACACGTTCTCGCCGCCGCAGGCGTCCGCGGCCATCGCCGCCACCAGCGCTGAGTCGATGCCGCCGGAAAGGCCGAGCGTGACGCCGGTGAAGTGGTTCTTGGCCATGTAATCCTTGAGGCCGAGCACGCAGGCGGTGTAGATCTCCTCGTCCGGGTCGGGCAGGTCGGCGATGGCGGCCTTGCCCTGATGCGCGGCTGCTGGATCGAAGTCCCAGAAGGTGAGGTCCTCCATGAACATCGGGCTGCGTTCGAGCAGCGTGCCGTCGGCGTCCACCACGAAACTGCCGCCGTCGAACACGAGATCGTCCTGGCCGCCGACCTGGTTGAGGTAGATGACCGGCGCCTTGACCTCCGCTGCGCGGCGCTGCGCGAGTTCGAGACGGGTGTGGGTCTTGCCCTCCTCGTATGGCGAACCGTTGATGGTGAGCAGCAGATCGATGCCCTTGCCGGCCAGGTCGGCCACCGGACCGCCGTCCTGCCAGATGTCTTCGCAGATGGCCACACCGATGGTGGCGCCGTCCACGTCCAGAGTGACCGAGCGGTCGCCCGACGAGAAGATGCGGAATTCGTCGAACACGCCATAGTTGGGCAGGAAATGCTTGTCGTAGCCGGCCCAGACCACACCCTCATGCAGCACCACGAGACGGTTGCGCGGCTTGCTGGTGGCGCGATCGGTGCCCACAGTGCCGACGACGACGAACAGCTCGCCCAGACCTTCCTGAGCGAGCTGGGCGGCAAGGTCGTTGGCCTTGTCCCATGCGGCCTGACGGAACGTGCGACGCAAAGCCAGATCCTCGATCGGGTATCCGGTGAGCGTCATTTCGGGGAATACGGCCACCTGGGCGTGACCGGCGGCGGCCTTGCGGGAATATTCGAGCACCTTGGCGGCGTTGGCGTCGAGCGCGCCGACGCAGGTGTCGATCTGGGCGAGAGCGAAACGAAGCTGTGTCATGGTTTCCCAGTGTAGCGCCCGCATGGCCGCCCACGCGGGGCGCATTACGGCACCGCGACCACCCGCACAATCGCCCACCGTGTAGGGAAGTTCCCACCGTGTAGGGACACAGAATGCACACATTGGCGGAATTCCGCCATTTCGCATCACTACACCGTGGGGATTTCCCTACACGGTGGGAACTTCCCTACACGGTGGGCCAATCCCCTGCTGCGCGGGACCAGCGACGTCCCCCGGCCCGGCGCGGCGCGGCTCAGCGCAGCTCGTCGATCACGCGCAGGGCGGCGTTGACGTAGAAGTTCACGAACGTCGGAATCGCGGCATCCAAGCCGATGAAGTGAGGGCTGTGCCAGTCGGCGCACCCCTCCTGGCCATTCGAGCCCACGAAGGCGAAGACCAGACGGGTCACCTTGCCGAACTCGCAGAAGTCCTCCCCCGCCATGGACTGGCGGATCGGCTCGAGCTGGGCGTAGTCGTGCACGTCGGCGGCGACCGATTTCGCCAGGTCGGGGTCGGAGACGAGCGGATCCTGGAAGTCGTCCCAGTCCACGTCGGCCGTGATGTCGTAGGCCTCGGCGGTGTGCTTGACGATCTCCTTGAACCGGCGGCCCACCAGCTCGCCGTCCTCCTTATGGAAGTAGCGGACCGTGCCTTGGAAGCCGGCCTCGGCGGGCACCACGTTCCACACGTCGCCGCCGTGCACCGCGGTGACGGAGAGCACCAGCGGATGGAACGGCGTCACATTGCGGCTCACGATGGTCTGCAGGCTCAGAATCATGCTGGCGAGCGCCTCAAGCGGGCCTGTGCCCTTGTACGGGTAGCCGGCGTGGGTGCCCTGCGCGTGCAGGTCCACATGGAATTTCACGCAGCCGGCCATCATCGGCTCCACGCCGACTGCGAGCTGGCCGGGCGCGTAGTTCGGGTTGTTGTGCGTGCCGATGATGGCATCCACATCATCCACGAGGCCGGCATCGATCACCGCACGGGCGCCACGGCCGGTCTCCT
Source organism: Bifidobacterium sp. UTBIF-78 (assembly GCF_006408945.1). Lineage (NCBI taxonomy): Bacteria > Bacillati > Actinomycetota > Actinomycetes > Bifidobacteriales > Bifidobacteriaceae > Bifidobacterium > Bifidobacterium sp. UTBIF-78. The sequence goes on along the minus strand of NZ_JFAO01000002.1, from coordinate 5,598 downwards.
CGCTGGGCTGGAACACAATCTTGATTGAACCGGTGAACCGGTCGCGGTGCTCGGCGAGCCAGAAGGCCGCTCCGAGCAACCCGGTCATATGCAGGTCGTGGCCGCAGGCGTGCATGACGCCCTCGTTGACCGAGGCGAAGTCCAGTCCGGACTCCTCCGTGACCGGCAGACCGTCGATGTCCGCACGCAACGCGACGCGCGGGCCCGGTCCGCCTTCGCCGCGGATGAGTCCCACGACGCCGGTTTCCATCGGGTTGTCGAGGACTTCGATGCCGTGGGCCTTGAGCTGGTCGGCCAGATAGATGGAGGTGTCGTATTCCTTGAAGCCGAGCTCGGGATGCGCGTGCAGGTAATGACGGATGGTGATGAGTTCAGGATCGATCTCAATATGTTCAGTCATGGTTGCCGATTTCTTGTTGTGTAATTCCGGTAATTCCTCAATGGTGATCTGGTGATGCGGTTTCGCGACAAAGTCTCGCTGACGAACGGTAAACGATACATTGTCGCGAACCATGGCATAATTTCGCGACAATGTAACGCTGAAGACGAGTCAACGATACATTGTCGCGAAATCGGGAAAGACTGCCGCTGGTCTACGCGCCAGCCTCACGACAGCCTCACGACAGACTGCGCCAAGCTACAGCGAACCGCGTCAGGCCACCGTTCTCCCACTACTGCTGGCGCTTGAGCAGTCTCTTTGCGATGGCGTTGGCGATGCCCTGGACCACTTGGACGAGGATGATCATGATGATCACGGCCGTCCAGGTGACGGTCTGGTCGAACTTCTGGTATCCGTAGGCGATGGCGAAGTTACCCAGACCGCCGCCGCCGATGTATCCGGCCATCGCGGACATGTCAAGCACGCCGATGAACAGGAAGGCGTAGGCCAGAATGAGCGGGGCGAGCGCCTCGGGAATGAGCACCGTGCGGATGATGGTGAACTTCGAGGCACCCATCGAGCGGGCCGCCTCGATCATGCCGGGATCGACCGGCACCAGATTCTGCTCCACCAGACGCGAGGTGGCGAAGGTGCACATCACCACCATCGGAAAGATGGCGGCCACCGTGCCGATGGACGTGCCGACCACCACGATGGTGAGCGGCTGCATGGCGGCGAGGAAGATGATGAACGGGATGGGCCGCACGATGTTGACGATGACGTCGAGGATGCGGTAGACCACGGCGTTCTCGAACAGGTTGCCGGGGCGGGTGCCGTAGAGCACCACGCCGAGGATGAGCCCGAGGAAGCCGCCCACCACGAGGGTGATGAGCACCATGGTGAGGGTCTGTCCGATGGACTGGATCAGCAGGGGCTTCAGAACGTTCCAGTCGCTGTTGGAATTGGCGAGGGTGATCATGCTTGTGCTCCTTCCGCCGTTACGGACGCCGTGGATACCGTGGACGCCTCGGTCGCCGCAGTTGCCGATGATGCCGCGGCGATGCCGGACTTGGCCGGTGACTCGGGCGCGTAGCCGGCCACGGCATCGGCGTAGGCCACGGGTCGGGCCGCGGTGCCGAAATCGATGACGTCGCTGTTGAGGGCGAGCTCGGCGAGGAAGTCGTTGACCTCGCGCTCCCCTCCCTTGAATTCGTAGGTGATGGCGCCGATGGCGGACCCGCGCACGGTGTCGATGCCGCCGTACAGCAGACTCGACTCGATGCCGTGCTTGGCGATGAGCCCGGAGATGTTCTGGCCGGAGGCGGCGATCGTACGGCCGCTGCCCTCGTCGGCCACGTCCTTCTGACGGATGAGCACGGTGACGATGCGACCGGACCATTCGGTGTGGAGTCGGTCGACCCGGCTTTCCTCGGGCAGGCCGGACAGGGCGGTCGCGATGAACCGCTTGGTGACCGGTTGCTGCGGGGCGGCGAACACGTCGTACACGTCGCCGGATTCGACCACGCGGCCGGAGCTCATCACGGCCACCCGGTCCGCAATCTGCTGGACCACGTTCATCTGATGGGTGATGAGCACAATGGTGATGCCGAACTCCTCGTTGACGCGCTTGAGCAGCGCGAGCACCTCGGTGGTGGTCTCGGGGTCGAGGGCACTGGTGGCCTCGTCGGCGAGCAGAATCTCCGGGTTGGTGGCAAGGGCACGGGCGATGCCGACGCGCTGCTTCTGGCCGCCGGAAAGCTGCGAGGGGTACTTCTCGGCATGTTCGGACAGACCCACGAATTCAAGAAGCTCCGCCACGCGACGGTCCTGATAGTCCTTGCGCCAGTGGTCAAGCTGCAACGGGTAGGCGATGTTCTGGGCCACGGTTTTGGTGGAGAACAGGTTGAACTGCTGGAAGATCATGCCTATCTTCTGGCGGATGGGCCGCAGCTTCGATTCGCTCAGGCCCGTGATGTCGGTGCCGAGCACGGTCACCGTGCCGCTGGTGGGCCGCTCGAGGGCGTTGATCAGACGGACCAGCGTGGATTTGCCGGCGCCCGAATAGCCGATGATGCCGAAGATGTCGCCTCGGTTGATGGTCAGACTCACGTCGTCCACGGCACGGGCCACGCCGGCCTTGCGGCCACGCACCTTGAATTCCTTGACCACGTGATCGAACGTGATGATGGGGTCGCTCATAGTGCTCCCTGATTGTTGTACTGGATGCGAATGCCCTGTGGCATGGTGACGGGCGGGCGGAACCATCATGTCCCGTCCCGCCCGTGGGATCTGCCGCTGGTAACGGCTGACCATGGTACCCGACCGGCGGATAATCGCCAACGGACAAGCCGCAGATGTGATGGCTTATCGGACCGGTCGCGCGTTTATTGGTGGCCTTGGATCATGGCCTTACTGGGCCCTCACTGGGCCTTGGCGTCCTTTTCGATGTCGGCGAGGAAGCCCTGCAGCTCCTCGGCGCTGAACTTGTCGGCGAAGACCGCGGTGCCGCCGGACTTCTCCTGCAGCGCGTCGAGCACATCCTGCTCGTGGAAGATGTCAACGAGCTTCTTGTAGGTCTCGTTGTTCACGTCCGCCTTGCGGGACACCCACACGTTGATGTACGGACGGGCCTCCTCGGATTCGGCGTCGTCCTGATAGATGGCGTCCTTCGGGTCGAGGCCGGCGTCGGCCACGTAGTCGTTGTTGATCACGCCGGCGGCGATGGTCGGGTCCTTGAGCGTGGTGGCGACCTGTTCGGCCTTGAGCGGGGTCACCTTGACCTTGCTCTTGGCCTCGTCGATGTCGGCCGGGGTGGAGAACGCGGTCCAGTCGCCCTTGAGGGTCACGAGACCGGCGGCCTTGAGCACGCCGATGGCACGGGCCTGGTTGGTCTCGTCGTTCGGGATGGTGACGGTGTCGCCCTGCTTGATGTCGTCGATGCTCTTGACCTTGGTGGAGTAGACGCCAAGCGGGTAGATGGCGGTGCCGCCGATGGGCTGGAGGTCCTTGTTGTTGCTCACGTTGTAGTTGGCGAGGTAGAGCAGGTGCTGGAACTCGTTGAGGTCAAGCTCGCCGGAGTCGAGGGCCGGGTTCTCGGAGGTGTAGTCCTGGAAGTCCACGATATCGACGTAGATGCCGGCCTTCTCGGCCTTCTGCTTGAAGAGGACCCACTCGGGGTCGGTGGCGCCCACCACGCCGATCTTGACCGGGTTGTCCTTGCTGCCCTTGGCGGCGGACTCGCCGGCACCGGCGAAGGCGCGGTAGCCGAAGAACGCGGCCACGGCGACGATGGCCACGACCACGATGGTGATGATGATGTTGCGGGCGGTGTGGTTCACACGCACCGGCTCGTTGTTGTTGGCCGGGGATGCCGGCTGGGTTGCTGCTGTCATTGGTTCCCTCTCTGTTGTCTTCTCACGGCTGCGGGCTGTCGGCGCACGTCCCGGTGATGGCATTGCGTGATTCACGCGCTGCGTGATTACCGGTCGGAGATAGAGCCTCTCAGCTCCCCTACATGGGTGCTTGCCGCATGACGGTTTCCAACCATAGCGCCTGAAACGCCGGATAATGGCGGAAAATAGCCATTTTACGTATAGGCGCTAGTTATGACAGGTATATAAGCGCTGTGAATACTTGGGTTGATAGCGGGTCATAAGAGTTCGTTCGCGTGGTTTTTCAGACCTGTTGTCCACGATGCGAACGGCATGATGGACAAAAACGAGCGGTATCGGACGGCGACGGATGACATCGGAGGATATCGGAAGCCAACGGAGGCTATCGGACGTCTGAGCGAGCATATCTCTGAAGGTCACCGACCATTGCATGTTGCCGGAGGCCACCGGACGTCTGGGAGAGCAAGGAGAATTGGGACCATGAGCAACATGGGCAACAGCGCTATCATCCGTCGCAATGGCACAGCCGCCGGCATCACAGACACCGGATTCGAAAGCACCGATATCAGGGGCACAGAAGTCACAGGGGCTGGAATCCCGGGAACTGGAATCAATGAAACCGGAATCAATGAAACCGACATCAAAGGAACCGACATCAAAGGAACCGACATCAAAGGAACCGACATCAACGGAACCGACATCAAAGCCGTGTTCTTCGATATCGACGGCACCCTCACCAGCTTCACCACGCACGTCGTCCCCGATTCGACGGTGGAGGCGATCCACCGTCTTCAGGCACTTGGCATCAAGGTGCTCATCTGCACCGGCCGCGCCCCGTCGCAGATGGGTGTGGTCCTGGATACCATGCCGGTGCGGTTCGACGGCATCGTGGCGTTCAACGGCCAGTACTGCTTCGACGACTCGGGGTATTTCGAGGCCCAGCCATTGGGCTCCGCCGACATCCGGGTGATTCTTGATTGGCTGGACCGCAACCCGGACGTGGTGTGCAATTTCGGTGAGAAGGACTACGTGTACTTCAACCACGCCAACGACAAACTACGCGCCACATGGGCGAAGCTGGGCAAGACCGCGCCCACCACGCACTTCGACGATCCCCGCCTGCGCACGGCGACGCATGAGACCTTCCAGATCAGCCCGTTCATCGAACCCGATCAGGAGGCGGAGCTGGTGGCGCTGTGCCGCAATGTGCGCGGCGTGCGCTGGCACCCGGACTTCACCGACCTCATTCCGGCCGACGGCGGCAAGCCACGTGGCATCCAACGATTCATGGCGCATTACGGCATCGCGCGCGAACAGACGATGGCGTTCGGCGACGGCGGCAACGACACCGCCATGCTCGCCTACGCGGGCATCGGCGTGGCGATGGGCAACGCCACCGAAGAGCCCAAAGCCGCCGCCGACTACGTCACCGACGACGTGGACCATGACGGTGTGCTTCACGCCCTTCAACACTTCGGCGTGCTGGAATAACGTTCGGCATTGACGTCGGCCCGGCAACCCCTCGACATTGACATCAGCCCGGCAACCTCTCGGCGTTACATTGTCGCGAAACTCAACCACACTTCGCGACAATGTACCGCTAACACGACCTCAGCAAGACATTGTCGCGAAACAACACCAAATCTCACGACAATGTAACGCTGAAAGCCAATCCGAGTCGCCCGGCGATGTAATTCGGCGAGATACCCCACTCGATAAAGCAAGCGCCGGTTCCGAGATGATACGGCCGGGCCTAAGAACGGGCGAATCCTGAGTAAAACAACAAGGCCGGTGCGTTGTGCACCGGCCTTACTCTGTGGAGCTAAG
>NZ_JFAO01000001.1:0-20960 GCF_006408945.1 Bifidobacterium sp. UTBIF-78 | reverse complement strand
AGCCCCGTTTTTCAATTGTGTGTCCCGTTTTGGACCTTGTATACATTACGACGAGTTTGCAGATAAGGCAACACTCGGTGTGTCGCGAAATCACATATGTGTAATTTTCCCCCGTCATTGCAACGTTTTCCGGCATTTCAAGCCCCTCGAAGGCCATGGGCTGCAACCATGAGTTCCCGAGGATTCTTCTGGCTCGCCCTGTGTTCGGAATCATGCCGCTCCAAGGTGATGAGAGTCGTGCGCAGATACGCGCCGAAAACAATCATCCCGAAGATGCGGCTTGGCACACGCGGCTTGGCACGATCAGCTTTGCCACAATCGGCCCAAACGAACCATTTCAGCAAATGGGGGCAAATCTTGTTGCCACCATTCGACGGAAAACCGGTTCACATGCAGATCGTGCAAAAACCAGTAACCTCAAAAACATTGAAATCAGGCCATTCTCACGGTATTCGCCAGCAATCGGCTTTCGACGGGAGTTGTCCCGATTCCTAAAAACAGCCGGAAATAGTAAATGGGGGCACGAAATATTGCCCCCATTTACGGAAATAACCCCCATACGGCGAATCGTGCCACTTGATGCGCGGACAGGCACGGCCCGTCAGCGTTCCCGCTCCCATTCATCCGTGTCCGCGATGGCGGGCCCATGGTTGTAATCCATAAGCCGCCAGCGCACGGACTCGCCAGACTCGCCAGCCCCGTCGGACCCACCGTGCACGTCCATCGGCACCAGACGCACCCAATGGGCGTTGCGCATGGAGACCACCGATGCGAAGGTGTCGTCCACACGACTCAGTCCGAGCAGCGTCTGCAAGGTCTGCGCAATCCATGCACCATGGGAGAACACGAACAGGTCAGTGTCAAGCCCCGCACGCGTGGACCAATCCCGGAGCGCCTCCACGCCGCGCGCCCCCACATGCTCCTTGGGTTCGGCGTCGTATTTCAGCTCGCCGCCGCGGTGTTCCATCCACGAGCGGAAGTCCTCGGGATACCGCTCGGCCAGTTCGGCCACGGCATGGCCGTCCCAGTGGCCGAAGCTGCGTTCGCGCACACGCGGATCGTCGTGCACCTCCTCGCCGCCCAGCACGTCGGCGAAGGCCTGTGCGGTGGCGTGCGCACGGGAGAGATCCGAGCACACGATGATGCGATGGTCGGTCTCGGGACGACGGTCCACGTACAGGTCCTTGAGCGCGGCGGCGGTCTGACGCACCTGCCACTGCCCGACGGCGTCCAAGGGGATGTCAACCTGCCCCTGAAGCTTATGCTGCGCATTGTAGGACGTACGACCGTGACGGACCAGGAAAATGGACCGGACGTGCTGGATTGCCATGGACACTCCTCACTCGTGCGCGCATCCGGAATGATGGGGATACCGTCTGCGTGCTGTCTGCCGTTGTGTGTTCTTGCCGAGGGCGACACGGCGGATAGTCCGCCATAATGCCCGTCTGCCGGCATCTACCATAATGACCGGCCGCCGGGCGCGGGCCCAACGACCGGTCATATGCCGATATGCCTATGCCGTCTCGATGTCAGGTTCGCCGTCGGCGACCACGGAACCGGCTTCCCTCTCGACTCCCTCGAGGGCCCCGCCGGCCGTCTCGGGATGTTCAAGATTCAGGTCTATGGTCTCGCAATCCCTCCACAAGCGTTCGAGCCCATAGAATTCACGCGATTCCTCGTGCATCACATGAATCACGAAGTCGCCGTAGTCCAACAGCACCCACTGGCCTTCGGTAAGGCCTTCGCGGGACCGGGCCTGACGGCCGTCGCACTTGAGGTAGAGATCCTTTTCGATCTCCTCGGCCACGGCCAGCACCTGACGTTCGTTCGAGGCGCCGGCGATCATCATGATATCGGTGATGCCGAGCAGGTCGGCCACGTCGAAGGCCACGATATCGGTGGCTTTAAGTCGGTCGGCGGACTGTGCGGCCACGCGCACGGCGTCGATGGAGTCCTGGAGTGCGGGCATGGCTCAGCGCTCCCAGGCGGGCTTCCAGCCCTCCACGTTGTGCTGCGTGTTCTCGGAGTAGACCATCGTGTCGCTCGGCACCGCGTGGCGCACCACGGAGCCGGCACCGGTGGTGACGTTGTCACCCACCTCGACCGGGGCCACGAACAGGTTGCCGGCCCCCACATGGCAGCCGGAGCCGATACGGGTGCGGTTCTTGTGCACACCATCGTAGTTGGCGGTGATGGTGCCGCCGCCGATGTTGGTGTGGTCGCCGAGCTGGGCATCGCCCACATAGCTCAGATGCGGAACCTTGGTGCCGTTGCCGATGTGCGCCTTCTTCATCTCCACGAACGCGCCGGCCTTGGCGTCCTCACCAAACTCGTTGCCGGGGCGCAGATAGGTCCACGGGCCGATGTTCGTACGGGCGCCGATATGCGATTCCTGAACACGGGAGCGTTCGACGGTGGCGCCGTCGTCGACGACAGCGTCGATGAGCGTGGTGTACGGGCCGATCATCGCGTCCTCGCCGATCACCGTGTGTCCCTGCAGGAAGGAGCCGGGCAGGATGGTGGCGTCGCGGCCGATCGTCACGTCATCCTCAATCCATGTGGTCTCGGGGTCGAGGATGGTCACGCCCTCACGCATCCAGTGCTCGCAGACGCGGCGGTTGTACGTCCTGGCCAGCGCGGCGAGCTGCACACGGTCGTTGACACCCTCCACGGTGAGCGGATCGGGCGCGGTGAACGCGCCGACCTTGCCGGCGGAGCGCGCGGTCTCGAGGGCGTCGGTCAGATAGAACTCGCCCTGGGCGTTGTTGGACTTGAGGTCTGCGATGGCGCGGGCCAGCAGCTTGGCGTCGAACACGTAGACCGACGTGTTCACCTCCTGCACGGCGAGTTCGCTGCGGTTGGCGTCCTTCTGTTCCACGATGCGCAGCACGTTGCCCTGCGGATCGCGGATGATGCGGCCGTATCCGGTCGGGTCGTCGAGGATGGTGGTGAGCACGGTGGCGCCGTTACCCGAGACGGTGTGGAACTCGACCAGCTGACGCAGGGTCGCACTGTCGAGCAACGGCATATCGGACGCAGCGATGAGCACGGGCCCGTTGATGCCGCCGTTTTCGGCAAGCTGGGACATCGCGCACTGGACGGCACGTCCGGTGCCGGGGATGTCGTCCTGATTGACGATGGTGACGTGCTCGTTGTAGGAACGGGCGGCCTCGGCCACGCGTTCGGCCTGGAAGTGCACCACCACGGCCAATGTGGCGGGCTCCAGTGCGGCCACCGAGTTCATGACCCTGTTCAGGAAGGTCTTGCCCGCGAACGTGTGCAGTACCTTCGGCTTATTGGAACGCATGCGTGTACCCTCGCCGGCGGCGAGGACGATGGCTGCGGAAAGTGTCATACCGACGTGTTTCCCTTCGTTTGGATTGTCCGTGCTTCGCAATCACTGCAAAACAATAGACGGCCGCCCGGATGTCGGACGGCCGTCGCCAGCTCCCCCACCTGGACTCGAACCAAGACAAAGGGTTCCAAAGACCCGTGTGCTGCCATTACACCATGGGGGAATCGTGGGCGTTCGCCCACAAGTGTTCATTTATACCATACGTTTCGGAATTTGGCATCATACGCCACTCCGAGACGTGTGCCGGAACGGTTCGGCACGCGCGGTCATCCAACGATCATCCAACCGTCTTCCGCATCCAATCGTCTTCCGGCTGGGCCCGATAGGACGAATCCTCTCCTTGAGGCCAAGCCGGAAGACCGGAACGACTCGTGCGCGCCCGGACCGGTCAGGCGAACAGGAAGCCCTGTCCGTGATGCTCTGGGTACGTGTCGAACAGCTCGGCCACGGAACCGTCCTCGAACACCGCACGGATGGCGCCGGCGAGCAGCGGGGCGATGGACAGCACGGTCAGGCCGTCCCAACGCTTCTCCTCCGGAATCGGCACCGTGTCGGTGAGCACCACTTCGCGGGCGCCGCAGTTCTTGAGGCGGTCGATGGCGGGACCGGACAGCACGCCGTGCGTGGCCACGACGGTGACCGACTTGGCACCGGCATCCTGCAGCACGCGGCATGCACCGACGATGGTGCCGGCCGTGTCGATGAGGTCGTCCACGAGCACGCAGTCCTTGCCGACCACGTCTCCGACCACGCGGTTGGCGACAGCCTGGTTCGGACGGGTGATGTCACGGGTCTTGTGGACGAAGGCGAGCGGGCCGCCGCCGAGGCGCTGGGCCCACTGCTCGGCCACGCGGATGCGGCCGGCGTCCGGAGAGACGACGGCGACGTTGTCCAGATGGTCCTTGAACCGGTCACGGATGTAGTCCACAAGCACCGGCATGGCGATGAGATGATCAACCGGGCCATCGAAGAAGCCCTGGGACTGCGCGGCATGCAGATCCACGGACATGATACGGTCGGCGCCGGCGGTCTTGAGCAGGTCGAAGATCAGGCGGCAGGAGATGGGCTCGCGGCCGCGGTGCTTCTTATCCTGGCGAGAGTAGCCGAGCAGCGGGCAGACGGCCGTGATGGAGCGGGCGGATGCGCGCTTCAGGGCGTCGATCATGATGAGCTGCTCCATGATCGCCTTGTTGATGGGCTTGTAGTGGCTTTGAAGTACGAACACATCGGCGCCGCGCACCGATTCGGTGTAACGCACGTACATCTCGCCGTTGGCGAAATCGTATGCTGTGGTCTCCAGCAGATCGATTCCCAATTGTTCGGCGACATCTTCGGCTAGTTTCGGATGAATCCTTCCCGTGACGAGAATGAGATTCTTATCGGGCTTTCCCTCGAGGATTGCGCTCACCATTACTCCCAACGTGTGGTCTCGTTAGTGCAATTCATCAGTCTAGACGTGCTTGGCGACCATGAGGACACGTTTGCGTTGCTTGTCGTTCACGCTCCCTTTAAACTGACCGCCGCGCACGTCATCGGGCGGGGCCGATCCATCGCGCGATGGCCTTCTTGATGGTCTGTGCGTAGAGGTCGCTGTCCATGCTCGGATGGATGCCGTCGGCGCCGAACACCTGCGGATTGGCGTTGGCCGCGGCATCCCAGTCCACCAGCACCACATTGTCGGGATGGGCGGCGGCGTAATCCGCCAGCACCTGGTTGGTGGGCGGAATCCAAGTACGGTCACCGTGCGCGTTGACCAGCACCAGCACACGATCCGAACCGATCTCGTTGTACACCTGGTCGAGCTCGTCCGGCGTGATTGCCGAGTTCGTGCCGAGCCCCACCACTATCCACTGACGCAGGCTGCCGGCGGCAAGATCCTCCTGAATCATGCCGGGCGCCACCAGTATGGAGCGGGAGACGGCCGCATCGGTCTGGATGCCCGGGAACACGCTGGACAGGCCCTGCGAGGAGGCGAGCATGACCGAATCGCCGATGGCGGTGATCTGGTCGCCAGTGGGCATCGCGAACTTCGGCCGGGGCGGCTTCGGCACCTGATGACGCAGCAGTACGTGTTCCTTGCGCTGCGTCTGTTCGAGCTGTTCGGCCTGCCGCTCAAGCTCGAGCTGCATGGCCGTCTTGACCGGCGCACCCATGACACCCTGCGTGGCGCCGAACAGCGAGGCAACCAGTATGGCGTCCACCACGACCGCGCGGACGATGTGGCCGGCGCCGGGATGGCGAATCGGCAGGATCACGAACAGGGCCGACCGGCGCGCCGCAGGTTTTTCGACCATCATCCAGGAGATGACGGCGGCGATGACCGTCAGCACGGCGGTCATGCCGAGCGGCCACGGGCCGGGCACCGGGAACAGCTTCGGGGCGAGGGCGCGCGACAGCAGCCACAACGGCCAATGCCACAGATAGATGCCGTAGGAGTAGGCGCCCAGCGCTTTGAGCGGGTGAAACACCATGAGATCCTGCATCCAGGAATCCGTCGAAATGGTGCCGGCGATGAGCAGCACGGCCAGCACGCTGGAGATGATGATGCCACCTCGGAACGCGAAGTCGTTCTGCTTGCCGCACACCGCCATGACGATCAGAGCGATGAGGCTCAGGAACGCCAGCACGGGTGCCACGGCCCGCCAGATGCTCGCGGAGAGCGGTTCGGGTACGTGCATGGTGTCGGGTCGTTGGGTCGCGTCGGACAGATTGTCCGGCAGCGGCACAGGCTCCGGTATCTTGCCGGATGCCGCTGGCGTAGCCGACGTGTCCGGAGCGTAGTCCGGAGCGGATGGTGCAGACAGCGCAGACGGCACGATGGAACTCACTGACCGAGCCACGGGCTTGGGCCGGGGATGGTTCAACTCGTGAGCGGTCACCCACCAAGCCAATGCGAGCCCAAGCATCAGTCCCACGGCATGGGTGTCGGTGCCGAAGTAGACGCGGGTCGGGTCGCCGCCGGGCCGGTAGAGGGTCCACATGGCGTAGCCGCTGCCGGCCGCGAGCGCGAGCGGAATCACCGCGGACAAATGCGTGCGGCGGATCTTCCACATCAGCCATGCGAGCAGGGGCACGACCACATAGAACTGCATCAGCACGCCGATGAACCACAGATGCCGGAAGACCTGCGGATTCATCTGGTCGAAGTAGCTTTGCCCGCCGGCGATGGCGTACCAGTTGTAGCAACCGAGCAGCACCGTGATGATCTGGTCACGGATGTTCACCAGAAGGTCTCGGTCCAACAACCAACCCGCAGACACGATGACGGGAATCAGCAGGAACAGCGCCGGGTACAGACGCACCGCGCGGTGCGGGATGTACCGGGCAAGGTTCACCGAACCGGTGCGCGCCAACGAGCGGAACAGGCTCACGCCGATGAGGAAGCCGGATACGGTGAAAAACACGTCAACACCGTAGAAACCGCCCGGCAACACCTGCTGCATGCAGTGGTAGAGCACGATGGCGATGAGGGCCAGTCCCTTGATGCCGTCCAGTCCTATGTAATGCCTGTCGAAACGCCTGTGCACCGCTGTTGTCACTGCTACTTCTCTTGCCTTCGTACCGCTTCTTTCTCGCTAGGTATTACAGCAACAGACGGCGACAGTGCGCCAATCGGACCAGATGGGTGCTCAGGCATAGCGCCGGCATCGGCGATGATAAGTGGCTTCGTATGGAACATACTTAGGTACATCCATCGTTTCTTAGGCAGGTTCCAAAGAACAGGACGACACAACAACGACACAACAAGGCAGGCATACCGCGCAAGGCACCGATGAATATGTGCCTAAGAAACGTCGAATGTACCTAAGCAATGAAAACGCATGTCCCTTACACACCACAATCGGAAAAGCCTGATATCGGAGCGGATGGCAGCCACCGGCGCATGAACGTCACCGTACCGTCGGGAGCCGGCCCTTTTCCGCTCCCGTCGGCGATTGGGAGCCGCCCCGCCGCCAACGCGAACAGAACCCCAGCTGCTCCCGCTTCCCTCGGCAAGCGGAGGCCTCACTCACTTGTGATACAGACTCACACGCTCGTACTTGGGCTCGCAGCACACATTGATGCCCAGCTTGCGGTACAGCTCCTCATCCGCCGAGGAGATGATGACCGAAAAGAAGGCGTCGGCGCCGCGCAGCTGTTCGAGCCCGTCGATCACGCGGGCGGCCAGTGGACTGGTGGCGCTGGTGATGGACAGCGCGATCAGCGTCTCGTCGGAATGCAGACGGCGGTTCATGCTGTTGAGGTGCTCGGTCTTGAGGCGGCAGATGGGCTCGACGGCGGCGTCATCGATCACCGGCAGGTCCGCGTCCACGCCGGTGACTTTTTTGAGCGCGTTCATGAGCAGGGCGCTGGCCGCGCCGAGCAGCACGCCGGTCTTACCGGTGACGAGGCGGCCGTCGGGCAGGACCATCGCGCCTACCGGCGCTCCGGTCATTTCCTCCTTGGCGAGCGCCGCCGCGCGTGCGGGAGACAGGTTCTCGTCCACGCCGGCCTTCTTCATGATGGAGCGCAGGCGTTCGACCTGTTCCTCGCCGGTGCCGGTGCGCTTGAGATTCACGCACGCGGTGAAGTAGCGGCGTACAATCTCCAGTCTCGCGGCCTCGCGGCAGACCCCGTCGTCCGAGATCGCGTAGCCGGCCATGTTGACGCCCATGTCGGTGGGGCTCTGGTAGGGGCTCTCCCCCATGATCCGCTCCATCATGGCCTTGAGGACCGGGAATGCCTCGACGTCGCGGTTGTAGTTGACGGTGGTCTCGCCGTGGGCCTCGAGGTGGAAGGGATCGATGATGTTCGCGTCGTCCAGATCGGCGGTGGCGGCCTCGTAGGCGATGTTGACCGGATGATTCAGCGGCAGGTTCCAAATCGGGAACGTCTCGTATTTCGCGTAGCCGGCGTTGATGCCGCGGCGATGCTCATGGTAGAGCTGCGAAAGGCAGGTGGCGAGTTTGCCCGAGCCTGGACCGGGGGCCGTCACCACGACCAGCGGCCTGCTGGTCGCGACGTAGTCGTTCCTGCCGTAGCCGTCCTCGGAGACGATGCGCTCGATGTCATGGGGATAGCCGGGAATCGGGTAATGCAGATAGCAGTTGACGCCCAGCTGCTCGAGGCGGTGGCGGTAGGCGTCGGCGGCGGGCTGTCCGGCGTACTGGGTGAGCACCACCGAGTTCGCGAGAAATCCGCGCGAACGGAAGATGTCGATGAGGCGCAGCACATCCTCGTCATAGGGGATGCCCAGGTCGCCGCGGGTCTTGCCCTGCTCGATGTGGTTGGCGTTGATGGCGATGACGATTTCGACGTCCGCCGCCATGCTTTCGAGCATGCGGAACTTCGTGTCCGGCTGGAAACCGGGCAGCACGCGCGAGGCGTGGTAGTCGTCGAACAGCTTGCCGCCGAACTCCAGATACAGCTTGCCGCCGAATTGCGCGATGCGCCTGCGGATGTTGGCGGCCTGCAGCTCGATGTACTTCTCGTTGTCGAATCCCTGTCGCATATGGGTCGGCATCCCTTTCGAAACTTCCAAACGTCGGCGTAAACGGAAAGATTATACCGGAAGTCCTGCGGTCACACACCCTGCAGCCGCACACCCAGACCGGTTTAACGCTCACTTTTTACGACGAACCTCGAGACCGCATGCTCGAACGTCTCGAACCGTATTTCCGCATGCGCAGGTGTTTTGCGTACGGTTACAGCCCCAATCATTCTCTATAGCGACACATAATGCCTGCGGAATCATGATTAACGGTTGCACAGTATGGTTTCGGCCTTGATTCACGCGCAGAGACGATGCGGGAGCGTTGTTATCGGGCCAAATCATGGCTGGACGGCGACGCTGCCGTCATCCAGCGGCGTCCGGCGGCCAGCCCGTGGCCGGATGACGACGCCAATTCGTGCCTACCGTCGCCGCGCGGCCAGTCTATGACCGGAAAAGATCACTGAGTGACGCTGTTACGTCGTTTGCCGGCCATCCTCTGGCCCGGCGGCGACGCCAGCATTGATAGCCGTTGCCGGTGGACCAAGATTTGGCCTGGCAGCAACGCTAGTGGCCTGTCTCGCAATTGTTTGAGCGGTATCGGTCCTCCCCTGACAAGGGACCGTCAGCAAAGCTGACTAAAGGAGGGAAAAAGCTGAAGCCCCTCCAATTATTTAAGATGGACCACTAGTGGTCCATCCCGCAATTGTTTGAGTGGTATCGGTCCTTCCTGACGAGGGACTGTCAGGAAGCTGACTGGGGAGAGAGAAAAAGCTGAAGCCCTCAATTATTTAAGAGATGGACCACTAGAACATCCATAATGGCGACAGTGCCATGTATCCCATCGAATACGGACAACGAGTATCGAAATACGACACCCGATACGTTCCGAATAGAACCTCGCCGCAACAACAATGGCTCCGTCCAACCAACTTGACATACGAAGTGAATCGGTGGGTTGATTTTCCCAGGGAATCAACCCACTCACAACTCACGCTGATTAATCCATGTCAATTCTGGTTGAACAGAGCCAACAATATTCACTGTCATCAACAAGGTTGATGTGTGTGTCCCCTAGGCGCACCGAGGTGCAACGCCGAGAACACCGTTCCTCAATAAGGAATAATGTGAGACGCGTGCGGTAGCAAGACGCGGGAGACAAAGACGCTGAACCGTATAGGGGACAATCCAGCGGACTGCCCCCAGGCGAAGGGAGCAGCTATGCTGCGACGGTTGCACGCAGCGCAACAGGTACCGCGACCGAGGAGCAACAACGAGGACGCTCCATCATTCGATTATTGATGACATTCAGCGATGCGTGCGGTAGCAAGGCGCACCGAAGGAAGGTGCTGAGCCGTATAGGGGACAGTCCAGTGGACTGCCCCCAGGCGAAGGGAGCAACTATGCTGCGACGGTTGCGCGCAGCGCAACAGGTACCGCGACCGAGGAGCAACGCAGCTAACGCTCCATCGCTGAATGTCACTCCCATTCGATGGTTGCCGGGGGCTTGCTAGTGCAATCCAGCACCACGCGGTTGATCTGGCGGCATTCGTTGGTGATGCGCGTGGAGATGGTGGCGAGCACGTCGTAGGGGACGCGGGACCAGTCGGCGGTCATGGCGTCCTCGGAGCTTACCGGGCGCAGCACGATCGGGGAACCATAGGTGCGCTCGTCACCCTGGACGCCGACCGAATGGACGTCGGCGAGGAGCACGACCGGGCACTGCCAGATATCGCGGTCGAGACCGGCCTTGGACAGTTCCTCACGGGCGATGGCGTCGGCCTCGCGCAGGAGGTCGAGGCGTTCGCGCGTAATCTCGCCGATGATGCGGATGCCGAGGCCCGGGCCGGGGAACGGCTGACGCCAGACGATCTCGTCGGGCAGACCGAGCTCGGTGCCGATAGCGCGCACCTCGTCCTTGAAGAGGGTGCGCAGCGGCTCGATGAGCTGGAACTTGATGTCCTTGGGCAGGCCGCCGACGTTGTGGTGGCTCTTGATGTTCGCCGCGCCGTCGCCGCCGCCGGACTCCACGACGTCCGGGTAGAGCGTGCCCTGCACGAGGAACTTGACCTCCTTGCCACGGGCGCCGGCCTCCTCGAGCACCTGCTGCTGGGCCTTCTCGAAGGTGCGGATGAACTTCTCGCCGATGATCTTGCGCTTGCGCTCCGGCTCGGAGACGCCCTTCAGGGCGGTGAGGAAGTCGTCGGCCGCATCCACGGTGATCAGACGGATGCCTGTGGCCTCGACGAAGTCGTGCTTGACCTGCTCGACCTCGCCCTTGCGCAACAGACCGTGGTCCACGAACACGCAGGTGAGCTGGTCGCCGATGGCCTTGTGCACGAGAGCGGCTGCCACGGCGGAGTCCACACCGCCGGACAGTCCGCAGATCACTTCGGCGTCGCCTACCTGCTCGCGGATCTTCTTGACCTGCTCGTCGATGATGTTGGAGGCGTTCCAATCATTGGGCAGCGCGGCGCAACGGTGCAGGAAGTTCTCGATGAGCTGCTGGCCGAGCGGCGAGTGCTTGACCTCGGGGTGCCACTGCACGCCGTACAGCTTGCGGGATTCGTCCGCCATGGCGGCCACGGGGGCGCCTTCGGTGTGGGCGAGCACCTCGAAGCCGGCCGGGGCCTGTTCGACGGCCACGCCATGGCTCATCCACGTGGTCTGCTCGGCCGGGGAGCCGGCGAGGATGCCCTCGGAATCGTCCACGATGGCCTCGGTCTTGCCGTACTCACCCAAGGCGGCCTTGTCCACTTTGCCGCCGAGCTCGTAGGCCATGACCTGGAAGCCATAGCAGATGCCGAGCACGGGAACGCCGGACTCGAACACCTTGGTATCTATGGTCGGCGCGCCGGGCTCGAACACGGAGGCCGGGCCGCCGGAAAGGATGATCGCCTTGGGATCCTTGGCCAGGATCTCGTCGACCGGCATGGAATGCGGGACCAGTTCGGAATAGACTCCGGCCTCACGCACACGGCGGGCGATGAGCTGGGCATACTGGGCGCCGAAATCGACGACAAGCACAGGACCGTTTGCCATTGATATTCCCCTAACGTTCATTGGGATTTTACGTGGGTTGCAACACACCGATTATCACCGGTCAAGCAGACAAGCCCGACACGCATAAAACTATGTGCGAAATACGAACAAACTACATGCATGCAAGAAACAACACGCCGGTGTTAACTTCGTTAAATCGAACGTCGCAATACGACATCAATCCTTGATTTTTCGCTGTTTTACGCCATTCCTGCTCCCCTGGTCGCAAAATACGATTAGGACAATCAAGCCAATGAATCACACAAAATGCGCTATTTTCATAACATTTCCGAACACACCCGCAAGAAATCGTTCAAAAGTCGTGTTGTCCTCGTACCATGACGAGTGATTGGGAACGGAAACCCTTGTGCCGTAAGGAACCAGGGCCCGCGACCGAACAGAAATAATCAATCGCACGGATACGTGCAGGAGTACAGGAGTACACATGACGAGTCCTGTTATTGGCACCCCTTGGAAGAAGCTCAACGCTCCGGTTTCCGAGGAATCCCTCGAAGGCGTTGACAAGTACTGGCGCGCCGCCAACTACCTTTCCATCGGCCAGATTTATCTGCGCAGCAACCCGCTGATGAAGGAGCCCTTCACCCGCGAGGACGTCAAGCACCGTCTGGTTGGCCACTGGGGCACCACCCCGGGCCTGAACTTCCTCATCGGCCACATCAACCGCTTCATCGCCGACCACGGCCAGAACACCGTGATCATCATGGGCCCGGGCCACGGTGGCCCGGCCGGTACCTCCCAGTCCTACCTGGACGGCACCTACACCGAGACCTTCCCGAAGATCACCAAGGATGAGGCTGGTCTGCAGAAGTTCTTCCGTCAGTTCTCCTACCCGGGCGGCATCCCGTCCCACTTCGCTCCGGAGACCCCGGGCTCCATCCACGAGGGTGGCGAGCTGGGTTATGCCCTGTCCCACGCCTACGGCGCCATCATGGACAACCCGAGCCTGTTCGTGCCGGCCATCGTTGGTGATGGCGAGGCCGAGACCGGCCCGCTGGCCACCGGTTGGCAGTCCAACAAGCTCGTGAACCCGCGCACCGACGGTATCGTGCTGCCGATCCTGCACCTCAACGGCTACAAGATCGCCAACCCGACCATCCTGTCCCGCATCTCCGACGAGGAGCTCCACGAGTTCTTCCACGGCATGGGCTACGAGCCGTACGAGTTCGTCGCCGGCTTCGACGATGAGGACCACATGTCCATCCACCGTCGCTTCGCCGAGCTGTGGGAGACCATCTGGGACGAGATCTGCGACATCAAGGCGACCGCCCAGACCGACAACGTGCACCGTCCGTTCTACCCGATGCTGATCTTCCGCACCCCGAAGGGCTGGACCTGCCCGAAGTACATCGACGGCAAGAAGACCGAGGGCTCCTGGCGTTCCCACCAGGTGCCGCTGGCTTCCGCCCGCGACACCGAGGCCCACTTCGAGGTCCTCAAGAACTGGCTCGAGTCCTACAAGCCGGAGGAGCTGTTCGACGAGAACGGCGCCGTCAAGGACGATGTCCTGGCCTTCATGCCGAAGGGCGAGCTGCGTATCGGTGCCAACCCGAACGCCAACGGTGGTGTGATCCGCGACGACCTGAAGCTCCCGAACATCGAGGACTACGCCGTCAAGGAAGTCGAGAAGTACGGCCACGGCTGGGGCCAGCTCGAGGCCACCCGTCGTCTCGGCGTCTACACCCGCGACATCATCAAGAACAACCCGCACGACTTCCGCATCTTCGGACCGGATGAGACCGCTTCCAACCGTCTGCAGGCTTCCTACGAGGTCACCAACAAGCAGTGGGATGCCGGCTACATCTCCGACGAGGTCGACGAGCACATGCACGTCTCCGGCCAGGTCGTCGAGCAGCTGTCCGAGCACCAGATGGAAGGCTTCCTCGAGGGCTACCTGCTGACCGGTCGTCACGGCATCTGGAGCTCCTACGAGTCCTTCGTGCACGTGATCGACTCCATGCTCAACCAGCACGCCAAGTGGCTTGAGGCTACCGTCCGCGAGATTCCGTGGCGCAAGCCGATCGCCTCCATGAACCTGCTGGTCTCCTCCCACGTCTGGCGTCAGGACCACAACGGCTTCTCGCACCAGGACCCGGGTGTCACTTCCCTGCTGCTGAACAAGTGCTTCCACAACGACCACGTCATCGGCATCTACTTCGCCACCGATGCGAACATGCTGCTGGCCATCGCCGAGAAGTGCTACAAGTCCACCAACAAGATCAACGCCATCATCGCCGGCAAGCAGCCGGCCGCCACCTGGCTGTCCCTCGACGAGGCTCGTGCCGAGCTCGAGAAGGGTGCCGCCGCTTGGGATTGGGCCTCCACCGCGAAGTCCAACGATGAGGCTGAGATCGTGCTTGCCGCCGCCGGCGATGTCCCGACCCAGGAGATCATGGCCGCTTCCGACAAGCTGAAGGAACTCGGCATCAAGTTCAAGGTCGTCAACGTGGTTGACCTGCTCGCTCTGCAGTCCGCCAAGGAGAACGACGAGGCCCTGTCCGACGAGGAGTTCGCCGACATCTTCACCGCCGACAAGCCGGTGCTGTTCGCGTACCACTCCTACGCTCACGACGTGCGCGGCCTGATCTACGATCGCCCGAACCACGACAACTTCAACGTCCACGGCTACGAGGAGGAGGGCTCCACCACCACCCCGTACGACATGGTGCGTGTGAACGAGATCGATCGTTACGAGCTGACCGCTGAGGCCCTGCGCATGATCGACGCCGACAAGTACGCCGCCAAGATCGACGAGCTCGAGAAGTTCCGTGACGAGGCCTTCCAGTTCGCTGTGGACCACGGCTACGATCACCCGGACTACACCGACTGGGTGTACTCCGGCCTGAACACCTCCGAGAAGGGTGCCGTCACCGCCACCGCCGCCACCGCTGGCGACAACGAGTGATGACCGCTTCACGGTAGTTCACTGTGAGATAGCCTAACGGCATAGGAAAGGGCCCGGGACGAATCCCGGGCCCTTTTCGTTGTTTTCGTTGTTTTCGTTGTTTTTGATGGACTGCCATATGCAGACCTGTCCCTTCAATCCGTCGTTGTGCGCCTCGCCGTGGCCCCCGCCGGCCCTGTCATTGTGGCCCTGCTATGTCATCGTTGCGGCCTTGCCTCGCCACTGTATCCAGCGGACCGAATCGTCGATTAAATCGGTGATTGAATCGACAACTGAGTCTCCGATCGAATCACCGACCGCATTCCGTCGGCCACGATATCCCCGCGCCTAACCACCGAACGCGACTGATTGTCAGTACAATGAGTGAGGTCCCTATATGTGAAATCAAAGGAGACAGACCAGTGACCGTCACCCGTGTATACATCGCCAGCCCCGAAGGCGCCAACGGCCGCAACGTAGTGGCCTATGGCGTACTCAACGCGCTGACCTCGAAGTACAAGACCATGGTGTTCCGCCCCGCCGTGTCCAACCACGACGACTTCACCCCCATCCTGCTCGCCGCGTCCAACGCCGGCCTCGGCGTGGCCCTGTCCACCGGACTGGACATCCACAAGGTGCGCGCCGACAAGGAGACGGCTCGCGGCGACATCGTCGGCGCCTTCAACGACGCGATGGACGTCTCCCGTGCCGACGCCGCACTCATCGTGGGCACCGACCGCTCCCACGTCAACGACCCGACCACCTACGAGTTCAACGCCAATGTGGCGGCCGACCTGCAGGCGGGCGTGTTCCTGACCATCGCCACCATCGACCGCTGGCCGCACGAGCTGGACGAGACAGTCAAGCTCTCCATCGAAGGCATGGAGGCCGCCGGTAACAAGGTGCTCGGCATCTTCGTGACCGGCTGCGAATCCCGTCACGCCTTCTCCGTCAAGGAGACGCTGGCCAAGTACGGCCTGCCGGTGTGGACGCTCCCCCAGGTGCAGTTCACCGACGAATCCGGCAAGGACCTCGCCCTCGAGACCTTCCGCAAGAACGTACCCACCGAGGAGGTGCTCGCGGCGCTCGACGTGGACGTGACCGCGCCCATCACCCCGTACGCGTTCCAGTTCGGCCTGCTCGGCAAGGCGAAGTCCAACAAGAAGACCATCGTGCTGCCCGAAGGTGAGGAGGACCGCATCATCAAGGCGGCCGACTACCTGCTCGAGCGCGAGATCGTGAACCTCATCATCGTGGGCGACAAGGACGCCATTCTGGCCCGCGGCGAGGAGCTCGGCCTCCATTACCTGAACCGTGCCCGCTTCCAGGCGTTGAACGACGAGAACGTGCTCGTGCCGATGGTGGCCAAGCTGTGCGAGCTGCGCGCCAAGAAGGGCATGACCGAGGAGCAGGCCCGCCAGCAGCTCACGGACCCGAGCTACTTCGGCACCATGCTGGTGGTGCTCGGATACGCGGATGGTCTGGTCTCCGGCTCCGTGAACTCCACCGCCAACACCGTGCGTCCGGCACTGCAGGTCATCAAGACCAAACCCGGTCAGAAGCTCGTCTCCGGCGCGTTCCTCATGTGCTTCAAGAACCATGTGGCCGTGTTCGCCGACTGCGCCATCAACCTCAACCCGGATGCCGAGCAGCTTTCCGAGATCGCCCTCCAGTCCGCCGAAACCGCCCGCGCGTTCGGCATCGACCCCAAGGTCGGCATGCTCTCCTACTCCACCCTCGGCTCCGGCAAGGGCCCGGACGTGGACGTGGTCGAGGAGGCCACCAGGCTGCTCAAGGAGAAGGCTCCGGACCTGCCGGTGGTCGGCTCCGTCCAGTTCGACGCCGCCTGGTCCCCCACCGTCGCCGCCACCAAGGCCAAGGGCGACCCGGTCGCCGGACACGTCAACGTGTTCGTCTTCCCTGACCTGTGCGCCGGCAACATCGGCTACAAGGCCGTGCAGCGCTCCTCCGGCGCACTGGCCATCGGTCCGGTGCTGCAGGGACTCAACAAACCGGTCAACGACCTGTCCCGTGGCGCCTTGGTGCAGGACATCATCAACACCATCGCCCTAACCGCCATCGAAGCGCAGTAGTTCTGCTCTCCTCCTTGCGGCATTTTGCAGTGTTTGGGGTGGATGTTGCGGTGCCGAACACACTCAAGGCCGTTCGGCCAAGCCTACGGTCCGGCACCGCAACATCCACCCCAAACACTGCGCAGAATCATCAAGTCATCTGCAGGTCAATGGGAATCCTCGAGATTCGCATTGCTATGAGTGGCCGATGTTGATGGATGGGGTACCGGACCGTAAAGACTCGGCCTGAGCGGCCCGGAGCGTGTCCGGTGCCCCATCCATCAACATCGGCCACGACCATTCCTGCAATAGTTTTGTAGTAAGCAACGAGTAATCTGACTTACGGTAACCCGTGTCAGCGGGAAACAGACAAATCACAATGGAGGATGCCCACAATGGCGAAAACCGTCCTTGTCATCAATTCCGGCTCCAGCTCGATCAAGTACCAGCTGGTTGACCTCGAGTCCGGCGAAGGCCTCGCTTCCGGTCTCGTCGAGAAGATCGGCGAGCCGATCGACGGCCACTACAAGCACGAGTACAACGGCGAGAAGCACGAGCTCGAGGAGCCGATCCACGACCACGAGCAGGGTCTGAAGCGCGTGCTCGGCTTCTTCAAGGAGTACGGCCCGGATCTGTCCGAAGCCGGCATCGTGGCCGTCGGCCACCGTGTGGTGCAGGGCGGCTCCATCTTCCCGAAGCCGGCCCTGGTGACCGACAAGACCATCAACCAGGTCAAGGATCTGGCCGTCCTCGCCCCGCTGCACAACGGCCCGGAGGCCAAGGGCGCTGAGGTCATGCGCTCCCTGCTGCCGGACGTGCCGCAGATCTTCGTCTTCGACTCCTCCTTCTTCTTCCAGCTGCCGAAGGCCGCCAGCACCTACGCGCTGAACAAGGACATCGCCGAAAAGTACCACATCCGTCGTTACGGTGCCCACGGTACTTCCCACGAGTACATTTCCTCCGTGGTGCCGGACGTCATCGGCAAGCCGGCCGAGGGCCTCAAGCAGATCGTGCTGCACATCGGCAACGGTGCCTCTGCCTCCGCCGAGGTCTCCGGCAAGCCGGTCGAGACCTCCATGGGCCTGACCCCGCTCGAGGGCCTCGTCATGGGTGGCCGTACCGGTGACATCGACCCGGCCGTGGTCTTCCACCTGATCCGCAATGCCCACATGAACGTGGACGAGCTGGACACCCTGTTCAACAAGCGCTCCGGCATGATGGGCATGACCGGCTTCGGCGATCTGCGCGAGGTCCACCGTCTGGTGGCCGAGGGCAACGAGGACGCCAAGCTGGCCCTTGACGTCTACGTGCACCGCATCGTGAGCTACATCGGCAACTACACCTACCAGATGGGTGGCTGCGACGTGATCACCTTCACCGCCGGCGTCGGTGAGAACGACGACATCGTGCGCAAGATGGTGTGCGACAAGCTCGCTCCGTTCGGTGTCAAACTGGACGAGGAGAAGAACGCGACCCGCTCCAAGCAGCCGCGCATCATCTCCACCCCGGACTCCTCCGTGATCATTGCCGTGATCCCGACCAACGAGGAGCTGGCCATCGCCCGTAAGTCCGCTGCCATCGCGGAAGCCGGCGAGGACACCTACGGCAACAAGTTTGCCAAGTGATTGTGAACCTCTGATCCGCCAAAGGCCCTGATGATTCCTTTTCAGATTCATCAGGGCCTTTCAACTATCCAAAGGTCAGATTCATTGTTACAGGGTAGCAGCTCCCCTACTCGCCTCAACGACACGACCAGAGCCTCCCAATCGAGCCTTAAATGGTCGTCCATCGGAACTCTTGATCTCGATGCCGTTTTCAGTACGTCGAGCAGTGAACACGACAGAGGAAGAATCGATTTCGCTGACAGTTGCCTCTGCAGTTTCAACATCATTAAGAAATGCGGAAACTATAGCATTCTCTCCATATACATAATCCGGTCTCGTCGCACCAGGATGGGTCACGATGATGCTGCCGTCGCGTACCCATAATGGGATTGAGTCAAAACCATGAATCTCGTTGCGCCAGACGCCTCCTTGTACCGTTTCGCCGGTGAACCAGTTCGTCCAGACACCATGTGGCAGATAATAGGATGCCTCACCAGAATAATTGAAGATAGGTGCCACCAGTAGAGAAGGCCCGAACATGTACTGCCTGTCCAGTGAACGGCATGCCGGGTCATCCGGAAATTCCATGAACAGGGAACGCATCACTGGTGTGCCATTGAGATGAGGCTGCAGCCCGATATGATACAAGTAAGGCATCAATTCAAGTTTCAGCTTGGTGAATTTACGGAGCACATCCACTGCGGTTTGTCCCGGAACCAATTCAACATTGTTCTTTTCATCTTCTTCGTCGAAGAGCCACGGAACACGATACACCTTGGAGCCATGCAGACGCGAATGGGATCCCAACAGGCCGAATGGTATCCAACGCTTATACACGGCTGAATCCGGTTTCTCACCTTCAAATCCACCAATATCATGACTCCAGAAGCCAAACCCGGACGAGACCAGGGACAATCCTCCACGTAGCGTCTGTGCCATACCACGGAATGTGGATTCGCAATCACCACCCCAATGCACAGGCTGCTGTTGTCCTCCCACGGTCGCCGAGCGTGCGTACAGGATGGCTTCGCCGGTACCGCGGGTTTCGGTAATCGCTTCAAAAACGGCCTGGTTGTACAGCTGTGTATACCAGTTGTGCATACTCGCTGGCTGTGAGCCATCGAACCATTGCGCCTGAACCGGAATACGCTCGCCGAAATCCGTCTTGATGGCATCGACGCCCATTTTCAGCAGCTGCTTGATGTGATCCTTGAACCATTCCCGGGCTGCAGGATTCGTAAAATCAACGATGCCCATTCCCGCCTGCCAAAGGTCCGTCTGCCAGATATCACCGTTTGGTTTTCTCAGTAGATAGCCGTTGTCCGCGCCTTCGTCGAACAAAGCGCTTCGTTGGGCGATATATGGATTAATCCAACAACACACATGCAGACCTTTGTCATGCCATCGTTGCAAGGTTTTCGTTGGGTCCGGGAAGAACCGGGCATCCCATGTGAAGTCGGTCCACTGGAATTCTTTCATCCAGAAGCAATCGTAATGGAACGTCGACAAAGGAACATCACGCTTTGACATACCATCAATGAACGATTGCACCGTCGCTTCATCATATCGGGTGGTAAACGATGTGGAAAGCCACAAACCATACGACCAAGCCGGCACATTCGCCGGACGCCCAACCAAAGCAGTATAGCGATTGAGGATATCCTTTGGCGTCGGACCATAGATGACACAGAAGTCGAGCTTCTCCCCTGGCACCGCAAACTGTACAGCATCGGTGTTCTCCGAAGCGACTTCAAAGGAGACATGACCTCTATTGTTGACCAAGACCCCATATCCATCACTAGTAAGGTAGAATGGAATATCTTTATATCCTTGCTCACTGGAAGTTCCACCATCGGAATTCCAAATATCAATTGATTGACCGTTCTTGACATACGGTTCAAAACGTTCGCCAAATCCATATACGGTGGTTCCCACACCCAAATCAAGCTGAATGCTCGTGAAAACCTCAGATTCATCTACAGCACGACCGCTGGCGCACACACCCAAATCTCCAACAGGTTGGGTAGATACAGGAGACAATGCATTTAATTTAAAACGAACCAATGATTTGCCATAGGATGATGTAAGCACTCTTTCATGTGCAGAAAACGATAGATTCCATGGAGCACCCTTCTTGACCGTACATTTGAGATCTCCAGAACTATACGACAAATATTCATTCGTAATATCCGTAACAGGCGAAACCCCGGCATCGGATGACAGCGGGAATCCGGGGTCTTCAGCCGTTCCACTCCAATGTAAGGCTTCCACTCGAATCACTCCCTCGAGAGGAGAACTGATTCGTACGGTGAAAGTCGGTAGATTCAGCGTATCGCCTCTATCCGCTATGACTTTCGTAGTAGCCAGAACTTCCGCGCTCTTTCGTTCCGCATCCACGGATAATTCATAGGCTTCTCTAGCAAACATCGCATCGACATTGTTGCGGGTCAGCCAATAACCATCAGAGAATTTCATGAGAGTCTACTTTCTAATTGAGTTGTATATCCATTTATTT